>DNGI01000341.1 GCA_003486645.1 Cyanobacteria bacterium UBA11370
CTGCCCCCTGCCCCCTTGCCTTCTTCCTCCCCACTTCCCATTCAAGACAGATCTATTCATTCATATTCCGGTACGTTGCCACGGCAGAAGGAGATATCCGATTCAGATAGCGGAAAATCCAATATTTTATCACCGAATCTAAAATAACCGGAAAAGTAGCAATAAACAAAAAGATAAATTGTCGATTCTCCGGAATTCCTAAATGTTTAGAAATCCCTTCGAGGATAACTTCCCATCCGTGGGGTGAGTGAAATCCAACAAACATATCGGTAAACAAGATAATGATAAACGCCTTAGCACTATCGCTTAAACCATAAACAATATCATCAATAAACGATTTCAAAACTATCACATCAGCCCGACTTGTGAAAATCACACCAGCAAAAAATCCCAAAGCAATCAGGTCAGAAAAAACATTTTTAACGGCATCAGCACTGCGATCGCGGTATTCCTCTGCCAGTTCTATCGCTTTCCCCTTAACCTCTACCTCTATATCTTCCTGAGATAGCTGAGGTCCAGTCCCCAGTAAGCTTTTAAAACGCACTTCTTCTTCAAATCTATGCAACTCAACAAAGGCTTCTTCTTCTAGATCCAGATTCAAAAAAATAGTCGGGTCATTTTCGCTTCTAAAATGGTCAACAAGAGGCGAAACCACAAATGTCTTAGAAATTTGTTGAGCTAAAATTGGCACAATAATTAACGTCAAGATAAACTTAATAGAAATTAAAGTCTTATCTCTTGATGTGCGAAACTTTTTGACGACTTCCTCCTCAGCTTTGGGGTCTAATTCGCGCTGAAGTCTACCCACCGTTCTTAAAATTGAGCGAGGCACTACCCCAGTTTTATCGGCTACAGTCTCTAAGGGATCATTTTGGTATTGTGTATTAGTCTGCCACGACTTAGATGAATTCCCCCTATTATTCGTAGTCACTGGTTTTAAAGTAGAGGCAACAGACTTATTGGAGGATAGGGGAATTAAAGAAACCGAGGGTTCAACTTTGGCTTTTTCAGAGTACTTAGTTAAAATTTGATCAATAAAGTTTAATTTCTCAAGAATAATGGATTGTTTCTCAGGAGGTTCGAGTGAACCATTCCCTTCTAAATTTCCCAGGCGTTCTCCGGTACTATTAATACTTTGAGGATCGTAAAGCCTAAAAACTGAACGACTGATTTTAAACTCTGCTAATCCGACCTTGAGCGCCTTTAAGTATTTTTTCAAATCCGCCTCAAAATAAGAAATCACGCTCTCGCTGTGATTACTACTGTTAGCGGCTATTTTGTTGCCATTAAAATGCTCATCTTCAATCGCTTTAATCATTAAAGCAGCTTTGTAGGCACGTTCTAAGGCTCTCTCCGGTGTATCCGAGAACCATCGATTGGCGATGCGGAAGATAGATCGTAGCGTCATTGAAACAATTACTATCCTAAGAGAAAATATACCGGGTGGAGTTGACTCCTGAAAAAAGGCGACTCTTGGAGACAAGGGAGACAAGGGAGACAAGGGAGACAAGGGAGACAAGGGAGACAAGGGAGACAAGGGGGTGGAGTTTATAACTCATTTCCCCTCGCTATAGTACTGACGGTTTGGCTCGCAACCCTGCCAGTATTTTTTAATCTAGTGTACGTGGTATATTAACAAATTAGCCAAAGGAGAATTCGTGGTTTCCAATTCAATCTGGATTACCGGATCGACTCGGACTGGCAAGACCACTCGGCTGGTGAGTCAGTTTTGCCAATGGGTTGAAGAGGGATTGGGTCAAGGGTTTCAGGGTTTCAGTTCACTCCAGCGCAAGACTTCGCGCTATCGGCAAATGGCTCCAGCAATTTTAGTCTTTGCCGCTAACGATGACAATCGGCGAAACTTGGCGGATCGACTCACCACCGCTATACAAGGTCGATATCCGGTACTCTGTAAAACACCATTAGGATTCTTTCAGGATGAGGTGATCTTATTTTGGCCTCTGTTAGTTGGACGGTTAAATCTGAAAGCTCAATTTCCCCTCCGGTTACGTCCAGAAACAGAACAAGACTTAGCAATGGAGTTATGGCGCACGGAACTCGACCAAGGTATTTTAGATTTACCTGGCGTAAATGAGTCCCTCAAAGTTCGCCGCCTGTTAGATTTATTCCAGTTAGCCGCCGTCAGCGGAACTCCTGTCGAAGATATTCCCAGTATCCTAGCCGAAGGAATCATTGCGCCAGACTCCCCACTCCCCACTCCCCACTCCCCACTCCCCATTTTCCAGCCGGAACGCTGGGAATCATTAGGACAATTATTACTCAATTGGCGGCGTTGGTGTTTAGAGAAAGGCTTGCTAACTTATGGAATAATTTGCGAACTGTATTGGCGGGAATTATTACCCGACTCCAGATATCAAGAGTATTTGCAGCAGCGATATCGAGCCATTATTGCCGATGATGTAGATGATTATCCAGCGATCGCCCGCGACTTATTTGAGAGTTTACTCGATCACGGAGCCGTAGGAGCCTTTACGTACAATCCTAACGGTCAGATCCGTCTCGGTTTAAATGCTGATCCGAATTATCTTGAAGGTTTAGCCTCCCGTTGCCAGATTGAAACCTTAACTGAACAAACCCACCCTTCATTAGCCGATGAGTTATCGAATATCGCCGTAGAATTAATCAACAATCCTATCGTTCTTTCTAGCTTATCCGACTCCGTACAATCCCTGCAAACCACCTCCCGCGCCCAACTCTTGCGACAGACGGCTCAAACTATTGTAGAAGCGGTAAAATCTGGGCAAGTCCAACCGAGTGAAATTGCGATTATTGCACCGGGTTTAGATGCGATCGCCCGCTACACCCTCACCGAAATCCTCACCAGTCATAACATATCTGTAGAACCCCTTAACGACCAACGCCCCCTAATCAGTTCCCCCATCATTCGTGCCTTACTCACCCTACTCGCCCTAGTGTATCCTGGTTTAGGACGCTTAGTAGACCGAGATGCGATCGCCGAAATGCTCGTAATCCTCAGTCGCAAACCCGAACCCTCAGAATCCCCCACTCCCCACTCCCCACTCCCCACTCCCCATATTGACCCAGTACGCGCCGGGTTATTAGCCGATTACTGCTATGTCCCCAATCCCGATTACCCTCGCTTACTCCCAGCGGAATCCTTTGCTCGTTGGGATCGGTTGGGACATCGGGCAACGGTAGCCTATTCAGAAATTATACAGTGGTTGGAGGGACAGCGAGAGCAACAACAACAGCGTCTTATCCCATCCTGTGTGGTCGTTCTAGATCGAGCAATTCAGAAATTTTTGTGGAATGGCTCTCACCTACCCTACGATCAGTTAGCTGCATTGCGAGAATTGATGGAAACTGCTCAACATTACTGGGAAGTGGAGGGGCGTTTGGGGCGAGAAGGGGAGAGGGGGAGA
>DNGI01000388.1:0-12754 GCA_003486645.1 Cyanobacteria bacterium UBA11370
CACACCCCACACCCCACTCCCCACATTTTCAGTAACCAACCTTGTAAACGTGGTATAATATGCAATCATGGGCACAGTTGCACCTAAAAGTTATCGCGGGTGTCACCCGTGTAAGCTTGTTATAGATGCTGCCCGCAACTGTTCTCACTTTCAGACTTTCTACTCACGCGTCACGAACACCAACGCTTGCCTTTTGTGAAGAGGCATGACATTGGATACAAGTTACATTGAGGAAGAGTTCATACAATAGGGGTGTCAGTTGCCTTAAGCCACTCCTAAATAATTAAACGTTCTCTTTTTTAGGTGAAGCTAGAGTCTCGATTTTTAACAATTATCTTGGGTAGCCAAAGCAAGAGGGACAAACCAGTTTTAGATTAGCAATTTGAGAGTTGGGACTTGAGGATCGGCTAGACAAGCATTTAACAATCTCTCAATCTTGGATAGATTTCCTAGCATCCCAAACCAGCAATCTAAAATCCAAAATCTAGAAAAGCTTAAGTACCTAAGCGTGCTGCCAATTTTTGAGGAAATTGCATGGCAAAGCAAATTATTATTGCAGAGCAACATCGGCTTGCTGCCGTATTTTGGGAAGATCAAATTCAAGAACTCGTCGTTGCCACAGGCAATCACCAGGTCAGTGATATTTATCTGGGCGTTGTGGAAAATGTCTTACCTGGAATTGATGCTGCTTTTGTTAACATCGGTGATCCGGAACGAAACGGCTTTATTCATGTTACCGACCTAGGACCGTTACGGCTAAAACGTCGAGCGGGTGCGATTACCGAACTGCTCACGCCGCAGCAAAAAGTCTTAGTCCAAGTGATGAAGGAGCCAACAGGTAATAAAGGCCCCCGGCTAACGGGTAATATTACCTTACCAGGTCGTTATTTGGTACTGATGCCTTATGGTAGGGGGGTAAATTTATCCCGACGGATTAAGAGCGACAGTGAGCGGAATCGTCTGAGAGCCTTGGCTGTATTGATCAAACCCGCAGGGATGGGATTGCTGGTACGTACAGAAGCTGAGGGTAAAGCGGAAGAAGCGATTATCGAAGATTTAGAAGCACTGCAAAAACAATGGGAAGCTATTCAGCAGGAAGCCAATTCAACCAGGGCCCCCGCATTGTTAAGCCGGGACGATGATTTTATTCAGCGCGTCCTCCGGGATATGTACACCGCAGATGTCAATCGGATTGTCGTAGATTCCCATACCGGGGTAAAACGGGTTAAGCAGTATTTACTAACTTGGAGTGGCGGGAGAACTCCAGAAGGGGTATTGATTGACCATCACCGCGATCGCTTACCCATCCTAGATTATTTCCGAGTCAATGCCGCCATTCGAGAAGCACTCAAACCCAGAGTCGATCTGCCGTCAGGAGGCTATATTATTATCGAGCCAACGGAAGCCCTGACTGTTATTGACGTGAACTCCGGTTCCTTTACGCGATCGGCAACCGCACGGGAAACGGTCTTGTGGACAAACTGTGAAGCCGCAACTGAAATCGCCCGTCAACTACGCTTACGGAACATGGCAGGGGTAATCATTGTTGACTTTATCGATATGGATTCCCGGCGCGATCAGTTACAGGTTCTAGAGCATTTTAACAAAGCGTTGAAGGCAGATAAAGCCAGACCTCAAATTGCCCAGTTATCCGAACTCGGCTTAGTCGAACTGACTCGTAAGCGTCAGGGTCAAAATATTTATGAGTTGTTTGGTAAACCCTGTCCCAGTTGTGGCGGATTAGGACATCTTGTACATCTCCCCGGTGAACCCGAACCCCAGGCGAGGGAGATCGTCGAATCATCAGTCCGCGTGGAGTTAAAGGAACGAGAAACACCCGATATTCCGGAATCCTATGATAGTGCGCCGTTCAATGACACCGATGATATTGACTTAATTCATCATCCCAGCTACCAGGAGCGAGGGGCAATCAATGGGGCTAACCGCCGCCGTCGTCGCCGTCGCCTTGATGAACCTGTACCCAAGGAGGAATCACTATCGACGAAGAGTAGTTCTTACCTAACTCCTGTACTTCAACCGAGGTTAGAACCAGAGACAGATACTGAGAGTATGAGCTTTAGCCCACCGTTTCCATTAGCTAGACGGGGTAGTCGTAGCTCAGAGGATTTGGGAGCAGAACGCTTGGGGATGTCCGAGTCAGGGGAACGAGTAGGGAAACCTCAGCTGATCAAATCCTCTAGAGAGATAGAACCCCCCAAAGTTATCACGGTTGAGATGACACCGCAAGAACAGGATGTTTATGCTTTAATGGGCATTTCTCCACTAGTGCGGTTAGAGCGCGAAATCAAAAACCCTAAGTCAGTGGTTCTTTCGGTTGTACTTCCTGGAGAATCTCAGCAAACAGAGATACCAAACTCAGAACCAGTAGAATCTTCTAGATCTGTACCCCTATTCTCTACGCCATCAGTAGATACATCAGATACATCAGATACATCAGATACATCAGATACATCAGATACATCAGATACATCAGATACATCAGATGAAGTTGATTCGTTGGAAACGGTAGCAATGCCATCTTCTACTGAAGAAGCTAGTACAGAACTATCAGCTAACCCAACGTCTTCTCTGCCCTCCGACCACGGTTCTTCCCTAATTCGTCGTCGTCGCCGCCGTTCTTCAGCAACGGATAGTGACGATTCAACGATGGGATGATAGGTTGTTTGTTGTTTGTTGTTTGTTGTTCGTTGTTTGTGTTTTATCCTAACAATTAACCAACAACGAATAACCCCTGGATAGCTTTTTCCACACCTCCCCTCAAAAGGGGCGAACCGGGATTAATAACTTAGGAACTAACAACCAACAACTAACAATCAACAACCAATGACTAATGACCAATCCAGTCTTTGTGAACTGCCAAATCTATTTGGTAATCAAGGATTGGTAGCGGGTGTAGATGAAGTCGGACGAGGGGCTTTATTTGGTCCGGTGGTAGCAGCCGCCGTGATCTTGCCTGCATCTACCTTACCCCAACTTGCCTTGGCTGGTGTTAAAGATAGTAAACAATTATCTCCTCTACGACGCTTCAAACTGGCGAAACAGATACAAGAGTTGGCATTGGATTGGAAGATTGGCTATGCCACCAGTACTGAAATCGACCAGATTAATATCTTACAAGCGTCACTGTTAGCCATGAAACGGGCTGTGCTGAAGCTGAAGGTACAGCCCGATATTTGTCTCGTTGATGGTAGAGAGTCTCTGAAAGATTTACCCATACTCCAACGCACAATGGTTAAGGGAGATCAGCGATCGCTCTCAATTGCTGCGGCGAGTGTCGTGGCTAAGGTATGGCGAGATGAGTTGATTGTGCGTTTTGCTGATAAGTATCCGGACTATGATTTATCGGCAAATAAAGGTTACGGAACTCAACGGCATTTGTCAGCCCTACAAAAGTATGGCCCTTCACCTCAACATCGAATATCTTTTAGCCCTTGCCAAGTCAGGATATAGCAGTTCTCAATTCGATGAGGTACAAATTTCTAGGTTTTAGGGAGTGAGGAGTAGGCAGTAGGGAAGAAGATTAAATGTTCTTCCCCCATTTGAGAAAGGCTATTAATAGGCTTAAACGATTGGATTATCGATGGGAAAAAGCTTCTGTGGTTGAGTGTAAACTCTTGTTTGATTCTCTCTTGTTTGGTTCTCTTGTGTTTGACTATCAGCATTTGCCCATTGGCAATAATCTAAAACTAGCTGGTGCATTAATTTCTGCTTAATCCTTAACAAAACGCTTTTGAGCAAGCCATTCCCAGTTGTTTCTATAATAGGTTTAGGAGTCAGAGAAAGAGGAAGCGGGATATCCACATCCACCGATAAATCAGCTCGACCTTTAAGCTTCGTCACTCCATTTGTTTGATACGGATAAAGTTTCCCGTTTAACTTAAGAGTAAAACGTTGGTTAATATAGTCTAATCCAATAATTTTACAACCCAAAGAAGCCAAATGAACTGTTCCGTCAGAGTCAGCCCATACTTTTAGCTCAACTGTTGGCTGAAAGTTTAACGTTAAGAAATTCAACGGACGCATTTTCAGGCGGAAACGCTCTTGACTGAGTTGCTGGATCAGAGTCGGATCGGCGATCGCATGAACCAGATGTTGAGGTTGACGTAAATAGTGCTGAATTGGTATGGGTTGCTCGGGGACGGTAATTTCTATTGATTGGGATGCAAAAAAATGGGTAAACATAACGGAGGAGTGATCGGCGAGTCGGTTTCTCAATTAATTTTACTTTAATTAACGTTTCTTTACACTCTTTTATAGATTAGCAAGAGATTTCTTAGTTTACTGCGATTAGTTCGCCCTTTAGCTTCTTCGCCGGAAGCCCCGCGCTGTACTCGAAGAGTCAGCGTCGGGATGGATAGGCGGACTTCCGAGTGGATAAAGCATTCGAGCGGTACATTCAAGGAGACAAAAACGGTAAGAGGTCTGGAAAGCCCAGATTCAAAAACGACTTTCGTTACCGCACGATGGTCTTTGATGGGGCTAAGAATGAGTGGCTAAAGTTTTGTACAGTTAATGGCAAATGGCTTTATCTCAAACTACCAAAAATCGGATTGGTTAAAGTCAGAACTCATCGCCCTCTTCCAGTAGGATTCAATCTCAAGCAAGTCAGTATTACTAAGAAATCAGACGGGTGGTACGTCAACTTTGTACTAGATGATCCATCCGTACCAACGTTTAAACGCGAAGAGATTGTTCCCACTTGGGATAACTCAATGGGAATTGATGCTGTCTTAAATGAAGATGTTTACCTGGCAACATCAGAAGGAGAAATCCTTCCCTCTCTTAAGCCGTTGAGGAAAAACCTGGATAAGTTGGGGAAACTCCAAACCAAGAAGAATGCGAGGAAGAAAGGTCAAGGTAGGCGCAGAAAACTCGCCAACAGAGAAGGTCGATTACATCAACAAATTGCTCGTAGTCGCAAGGACTTTCATTACAAAACTGCACATAAGTTGGTGGGTAGTGGAAAGAAAGTCTTTTTCCACGAGTCTCTAAATCTTGCGGGGTTAACTAAGCGCAATAAACCTAAGCAGGACGTTAGCGTAGCGGGGCGTAGCCCGGAAGGAAACATCCTGACCAATGGACAAAGCGCCAAGTCAGGGCTTAACAAATCCTGGCTTGACGCTGCATTTGGACAATTCTTTTCAATTCTCGGTTACATAGCTGAAAAAGCTGGGGCAGTGGTAATTGAAAAGAATCCAGCATATACATCCGTCAGAATGCTTGAAAGTACTTGGGTGTGGCTCTAAACGCGTATTTCGTGGGAGAGATGGGTATTGACACCCTATTGACTAAAAAGGTTAAAAAAGTATTTACTGAAATTAAATTTATAGTTTATGTCAGTATCTATTGCTCATCTCGGACCACCTGGCACTTATGCAGAAGCGGCTACGCTAGCTTACCTGCGTACTCTTGGCGGAGACACTGAAAGTCAAGCCCTGTTGTGTCCTTACCCCAGTATTGCCCAAACCTTATATGCGGTAGCACAGGGGCAAGCTTGTTTAGCCGTTGTGCCAGTGGAAAATTCCGTTGAAGGCAGTGTGGCGATGACTCTAGATACCCTTTGGCAACTGGATCAGCTACAAATTCAACAGGGTCTAGTTTTGCCCATCGAACATACCTTATTATCACGGGCATCCGATTTAGCGCAAATCCAAACTGTTTATTCTCATCCTCAAGCACTAGGGCAGTGTCAGAAGTGGCTAGAGAGGTATTTACCCTCAGTACAGCTTATCCCAACCAACTCGACAACCGAAGCGCTAAAGTATCTGGAGGGCGATCGCACTTCGGCGGTCATTACCTCTCGACGAGCAGCAGTACTGTACAATCTACCCATCCTCGCCTCTGCCATCAATGACTATCCGGACAACTGCACTCGATTCTGGGTGGTAGGGAAGGAACCCTCTCCCGGTGGGAGTTACACGTCATTAGCCTTCAGCACTCCAGCGAATGTACCTGGGGCGTTGGTGAAACCGCTACAAGTATTTGCGATTAGAGAGATTAACCTGAGTCGAATTGAGTCTCGCCCCACTAAGCGATCGCTCGGTGAGTATCTTTTCTTTATCGATTTGGAAGCTAACGCGTCTGTCGCTTCTGTACAAGCGGCGCTTTCAGAATTAGCGACTTACACAGAAATCCTCAAAATTTTTGGCAGCTACAATGTTGCTTCGCTCCAGTTATGAATTAGGGTGAGTTAGTAAGTTCATACCCAGTTGCGTTCATACGTAGTACTTTCTTTCTCCCTTGTCCCCCTTGTCTCCCTTGTCCCCCTATCTACTAATATGAGCTGCAACTTGGTATCATTCAAAACTCAAAACGGACTATCGTCCCGCTACGCTAACAAAACTCAAAACTCAATTAAAGGCATCCTTAAGGGCTGTACGGGCTGCCAAATGATTCCGGGTTGAGGAGAGAATTTCTGCTTCTCGCTCCAAACGTTTTGCTGTATCCTGCATTTCTAAAAGCGTCTGTTGTTCTGAGGCAACACCGTAGAGATTACTAGCAACCCAGTAGGATAACTCAAGGGGCAAATCGGGCAGATCGTCGGGTAATTCAATTGGCTGATCAGTTAACTTAGATGAAAGATGCACAACATCTCGCAGCAATTGTTCAACCTCTGTCGCCATGCCTCTCAAGTCTTTTTCTGGTGGTTTATCCTCAATCCATTCCACCAAACCAACTCGATAAGGCTTTTCACGAACGTACTCCAAAACTCGAAATCGCTGCTGCCCTAATGTTAAAACTTTCATCCGGTCATCCGGCAGACGTTGGAAGTGAATAATTTCAGCGCAGCAACCCACCGTCGCTGGTTGCCCTTGAACGGGGTCCCACATCAGAACCCCAAATCTGCGATCGCTATCCAAAATCGTATTCATCATGATTCGATAGCGAAACTCAAAGATATGGAGGGGCAGGGGTCGCCCTGGAAATAGAACCACTTCCGGTAATGGAAATAGAGGGAGTTCTCTAACAGCAATTGAGGAAGAGAATGCCATTGTGCCTTGGTGAAAACGGTAACTGCGCTTCTTTCCCTACTTTAACGGATGTTATTGGTCATTTGTGGTTTGTGGTTTGTGGTTTGTGGTTTGTTGGTTGTTTTTTGTTATCACAGATACTCAATAACCAACAACCAACAACGACCAACCAACAACTAGAGTTTTACTTCAATATCCACACCGGCTGGCAAGTCAAGTTTCATCAGAGCGTCAATGGTTTTAGGGGAGGGCTGATAAATATCAATAATGCGTCGATGAGTGCGTGTTTCAAAATGCTCACGAGAATCTTTATCAACGTGGGGCGATCGCAACACACAATAGATTCGCCGCCGTGTCGGTAAAGGAATTGGACCAATTGCTGTCGCATTTGTGCGGTTAGCGGTATCGACAATCTTCTCGCAAGAGGTGTCGAGTAACCGTCGGTCAAAAGCTTTGAGACGAATCCGAATTTTTTGTTGCTGAATGGTTGCCATTTTTTTGGTTGTCTAGGTTCTGAATAATAGGACAGAGGGAATGGACACAGGAAAAAGGGTAACGGAGATTTCCTTTTCCCTTTCCCCTTTAACTCTCCCCCCAAGCAAATGGAGCAGAAAAGTGTTGACCCTTCTGCTCCTCCTTTGAGCTAGAACTGCTCTACTTGATGATTTTGGAAACGACACCTGCGCCGATGGTTCGACCGCCTTCACGAATAGCGAAGCGCATCCCTTGTTCGATAGCGATCGGGTTGATCAGTTCCACCGTCATTTTAATCCGGTCTCCTGGCATCACCATTTCTACTGACTCGCCGTCGTCCGACGTATAGGCATTAATAGTACCCGTAACATCAGTGGTGCGAACGTAGAACTGAGGACGATAGCCAGCGAAGAACGGAGTATGACGACCCCCTTCTTCCTTTTTCAGGACATACACTTCAGACTCAAACTGAGTGTGAGGAGTGATTGAGCCTGGTTTGGCAATAACCATCCCCCGCTCAATATCTTTTTTCTCAACACCGCGTAGCAGAATCCCGGCGTTATCCCCAGCCAGTCCTTCTTCGAGACTCTTCTTGAACATCTCGATCCCGGTGACAGTTTTCTTGACGGTGTTCCGCAGTCCGACTAGCTCAACTTCATCGCCGATCTTGACCTTGCCCCGCTCAATCCGACCTGTTGCCACGGTACCACGACCCGTAATGGTGAAGACATCTTCTACTGCCATTAGGAAGGGCTTATCCACATCCCGCTCTGGGGTTGGGATGTAAGCATCGACCTCATCCATCAAGGCATAGATCTTATCCACCCACTCATTATCGCCCTTAGCGGTTTTCCCATTAGCGGTCATCGCTTCTAGTGCCTGCAACGCTGAACCCGCCACAATGGGGATGTTATCTCCATCGAACTCATAACTGCTCAGGAGTTCGCGGACTTCCAGTTCCACCAATTCCAGCAGTTCATCATCGTCCACCATATCCTGCTTGTTCAAGAAAACCACCAGATTGGGGACACCAACCTGCTTGGCGAGTAGGATATGTTCACGCGTTTGGGGCATTGGGCCATCGGCTGCTGACACCACCAAGATCGCTCCATCCATTTGAGCCGCACCTGTGATCATGTTCTTCACATAGTCAGCGTGTCCTGGACAGTCCACGTGAGCATAATGGCGGTTTCCCGTTTCGTACTCAACGTGAGCGGTGTTAATCGTAATTCCCCGCGCCTTTTCCTCGGGTGCCGCATCAATGTCATCGTACTTCTTGGCTTGCGCTTGACCTAGCGCTGCCAGGGTCATTGTGATAGCAGCAGTCAGCGTCGTTTTGCCATGATCTACGTGACCAATTGTGCCGATGTTGACGTGGGGTTTCGTCCGTTCAAACTTTGCGCGTGCCATGAATTACGTTTTCCTTTTCTTGTTTATGCGTTCCCTTTGCTCTTAGCGATGATGGCTTCAGCCACGTTGCGAGGCACCTCATCGTAGTGGCTAAACTCCATTGTAAAGATACCTCGACCCTGGGTTTTAGACCGGATATCCGTAGCATAACCAAACATCTCTGCTAGTGGAACTTTAGCAGTGACTTTGGCAATGCCTCCCTCAGACCCCATACCTTCAATTTGACCACGGCGGGAGTTGAGGTCACCCATGACATCGCCCAGGAAGTTTTCAGGTACTTCAACTTCAACTTTCATCATAGGCTCTAAGAGGACGGGTGAGGCTTTCTTTACAGCATCCTGAATCGCCATTGAGCCAGCAATTTTGAATGCCATTTCCGAAGAGTCTACCTCGTGGAATGAGCCATCGACTAGCGTCGCTTTGACATCAATCACCGGATAACCTGCCACAATCCCCGATTCACAGGCTTCTTTCATCCCTTGTTCAGCAGGAGAGATATACTCTTTAGGGATAGAACCGCCCACAATCTTGGAGACAAATTCAAAACCTGTGCCCGGTTCTCCTGGTTCGACTTCGATCACCACATGACCATACTGACCTTTACCCCCACTTTGGCGGATAAATTTGCCTTCAGTTTTGATCGCTTTGCGAATGGTTTCCCGGTAAGCGACCTGGGGCGCACCAACGTTCGCTTCAACCTTAAACTCCCGCAGCATCCGGTCTACTAGAATTTCCAAGTGCAACTCACCCATCCCGGCAATTACGGTTTGGTTAGTTTCTTGGTCAATACTGACGCGGAAGGTTGGGTCTTCTTCTGATAACGATTGCAGGGCTTTGGAGAGCTTCTCCATATCCTGTTTGGTTTTGGGTTCGACCGCCACTGAAATCACAGGCTCTGGAATAAATAGAGATTCCAGAATGATGGCATCGGCTTCGTCGCAGATTGTATCGCCTGTAATCGTATCTTTCAAACCAATCGCCGCTCCAAGATCACCCGCTCTAAGTTGATCCACCTCAATCCGATCATTCGCCTTCAAGACGATGAGACGCGAAATGCGTTCTTTCTGATCTTTAGTGGAATTGTAGACATAGCTCCCCTTCTGTAGCACTCCAGAGTACACTCGGATGAAGGTTAAGCGACCATAGGGGTCTGCCATAATCTTGAAGGCCAGAGCTGCTAGAGGCGCGTTATCATCTGCAAATCTCTCAGCCACACTACCATCCGGTAATGTACCTTGAATTGGTGGCACTTCGGTGGGAGACGGTAAGTAATCGATAACCGCATCTAATAGGAGCTGAACCCCTTTATTTTTAAATGCGGAGCCACACAGCATGGGTACAATTGTTCCTTCAATTGTGCCTTTACGCAGGGCATCACGAATTTCCGTTTCGCTGAGTTGTTCCCCTTCGAGGTACTTCTCTAATAACACTTCATCAGTTTCCGCCACTGACTCTAGTAACTTAGCGCGGTACTCTTGGGCTAGCTCGTTGATATCGTCGGGAATTTCCGTTTCTTCGATATCGGTTCCTAGGTCGTTGGTGTAGAGATAGGCACACATCCGTACCAAATCTACAATTCCCCTAAAGTCATTTTCACTACCAATCGGGATTTGGATGGGAACGGCATTCGATCTCATGCGATCGCGCATTTGCTCATAGACTTTAAAGAAATTAGCCCCTGTCCGATCCATCTTATTGACGAAGGCGATCCTGGGCACCTTGTAGCGATCCGCTTGTCGCCATACGGTTTCCGATTGCGGTTGTACTCCTCCTACTGAGCAGAACACAGCGATTACACCATCCAATACCCGCATCGAACGCTCGACTTCAATTGTGAAGTCAACGTGACCGGGTGTATCGATAATATTAATCCGGTGATCGTTCCAGTTTGTGCTAATGGCGGCGGCAGTAATGGTAATTCCCCGCTCCCGCTCTTGTTCCATCCAGTCGGTTACGGCTGTCCCTTCATGGACTTCACCAATTTTGTGAACCATACCGGAGTAAAACAGGATTCGTTCTGTTGTTGTTGTCTTGCCTGCATCGATGTGTGCGGCAATACCGATATTGCGTATTCTCTCAAGCGGGATGGTACGTGCCACAGCTACCTCCTTCGTCTGTTGCCACCGTTTTTATCACGTTACTATCTGTTTACAATTTTATACTTTCTTTAAGCTTTTCGCATTGGCACACCAAAGTCTGGTATATGACTTCGCTAATTAGTAGCGATAATGAGCAAATGCTTTATTGGCATCTGCCATCCGATGAGTTTCTTCCCGCTTGCGAATCGCATTTCCGGTTTCGTTGGCAGCATCCATTAGCTCATTGGCTAGTTTACTCGCCATCGTTTTGCCGGCACGTGTTCTGGAAAATTGGATCAGCCACCGCATTGCCAGTGTAGTTCCTCGATCTGATCGGACTTCCATGGGTACTTGATAGGTAGCACCACCGACGCGACGCGCTTTGACCTCGACTAAGGGTGTCACATTTCGCACAGCTTTTTCAAAGGTTGCTAACGGATCTCCACCTGTGCGTTCCTCAATGATTTTCATGGCATCATAAATAATCCGAGACGCAAGGGACTTCTTGCCATGACGCATAATCCGCCGCACCATCATGCTAATCAGGCGACTGTTGTAAACCGGATCGGGAGGAACGGGACGCTTTTTAATAACTGCACGACGAGACATAGGAAATCTTCAAAAAAAACTAACAATAGTTACAGTTGGAAAATTATCGAGTCGGTAAAATCCCTTTTTAGGGATATTGAGTTGGGTTCAGGTCTGCTTGCTAGGCTGCTGACTAAGGATAGACTGACCTCAGATTGACACTTACCCAGCCCTACTCTCTGAGTCAAGGAAACCTGATTCACTCAGCATAACTGAAACTGAACCCCATGATCAGGACATCAGGGCAATCTTAATTTAATAACGAATTAGACCGATTGACCCTTAACCTATTTTGGGCGCTTTGTGCCATATTTGGAACGACCCTGCCGTCGATCTTTAACGCCAGCCGTATCTAAGGTTCCCCGAATAATGTGATATCTCACACCAGGTAAGTCTTTGACCCGACCTCCCCGAATCATTACTACAGAATGTTCTTGTAAGTTGTGACCAATACCTGGAATATACGCCGTTACTTCAAAACCAGAGGTCAGACGGACTCTTGCCACTTTCCGCAAGGCTGAGTTCGGTTTTTTGGGGGTTGTTGTGTACACGCGGGTGCAGACACCCCGACGCTGGGGACATTGCTTCAGCGCAGGCGACTTGGTTTTCTTCTTGGCTTTGGCGCGTTCGCTACTAATGAGCTGCTGAATAGTGGGCATGAGTTACGGCGCGTACAGCGTTCTTAACACTTCTAACTATTGACAAATTCTGATTATATACACGTTTTGGGTTATGTGTCAACGTTTTGAGTGTTGGTTGTTGGTTGTTGGTTGTTGGTTGTTGGTTGTTTGTCTTGGTTAAGAACTCAACACTCAACACTCTACTCGAAAGGAGTTGCCACAACCACAACTTTCTATCGCTTTTGGGTTATGGAAACGGAAGCCTCCTCCCATCAAGTCTTCTGAATAGTCTAACGTTAAGTCAGCAATGTAGTTGAAGCTTTGTTCATCTACAATCACAGAGATGCTACTACACTCATAAACACGATCGCCTGGATTTACAACTTGGTCAAACTCCAGACTATAGTAAAAATCAGCACAGCCTCCGGGTCTAACGCCTAAGCGCAATCGTGCTTCGGGTTGGTTACGCTTTAGCTTTAGTCGTCTGATTTCATCAACTGCCGCTTTCCTGAGATTGATCATAATTTATAGCACTACGTTTTTTGATTAGAACAATTAAACTTGGGTTGAAAGGCAACAGCTCATCTGGCAA
>DNGI01000388.1:12985-13242 GCA_003486645.1 Cyanobacteria bacterium UBA11370
ACCTGAATGCGTAGTGCTATAACTACAATACCGGAATTTTAACGTATAGGAATTCCAGGGGAGTTGAGAGATTCTACCAAATTCAGATCTCCAACTTCTTAGAGAAGTTGGAGATCTCGCCTTTAATCATTGAGTAGTGCTTGACAATGATCACTTTACGCTGATCGAGAGCGACCAAGGTGTAAAATCATTCTCCTCTATGTGTCTTTGAGGAGTAAATCTACTTACTTCCCTTCCGGCTTACTGCGAGCATAATC
>DNGI01000388.1:13493-14121 GCA_003486645.1 Cyanobacteria bacterium UBA11370
AATATCATCTTCTCCGAGGTATTCCCCATTCTGCACTTCAATTAAAACTAAGGGAATAACGCCTGGGTTTTCTAGTCGATGAACGTGTCCTTGGGGAACATAGGTCGATTGATTTTGGTGAATGACCAATTCTTTATCCCCACAAACAACCTTAGCTGTGCCGCTAACAACAATCCAGTGTTCACTCCGATGGTAGTGCATTTGCAAGCTCAGGCGATGACCGGGCTTGACTTCAATGCGCTTAATTTTATAGCCTCGCCCTTCTTCCAAAATTGTAAACGATCCCCAAGGTCGCAGTTCTGTAGCGGCAGCGCCTTCAGCAAGGATTGATGTGGGTAGGGTGAGTCCGGAAACTTCCTCAACAGCTGGCATATTTTTCTCCTGAGTAGTGGTTATGGATTAATTAAGGCAAATTTCTTTATTGTGCTAGGTCTAATTGCTGGGTGAAAACAATAAAAACAGACCGCCACAACCCAACATAGCAAATGAGACTCAGACTTTTCAGTAGTTAGCTGCTTGGGTCAGTCAAATTATATTAAGTCTTTACATTTCCTAGAGTTGGATTTACAGAAGCTTTAAAGTTGTTTCAATATTAGGCTTGTTTTGAATGGGGTGTGGGGTGTGGGGT
>DNGI01000390.1 GCA_003486645.1 Cyanobacteria bacterium UBA11370
CTCCCCACTCCCCACTCCCCACTCCCCACTCCCCACTCCCCACTCTTCAAGATGTAGAATGCGGTCTAGAAGCAATAAGTTTATTAATTTCTTCTAAGATTTGTTCTATATCCGCATCTTTGGCTAAACAACCATCGGCAAAAGGGCAAATTTTTTTTCCTTCTACTACTGCGTTTCTAGCTACCCATCCGGTAAATAAAATCAGTAGAGGTGGCTGTTTTAAGTTCTGTTTTAAATAATGAATCACGTCACAACCATTATTTATTTTTAGTTCTGGAATGGGTTGGATCGTTAAATCTACTAGTACCAAAGAATAGGTTTCTGATTTAACTTTTTCCAAAAAAATATTTGTATCTGTCAACGCACATACTTCAAAATAATTGCCTAACAAGCATTCCATAACTACGCAAAAATCGGGGTAGTCATCTAATATGGCAATCTTTTTCATGGCTTTTTCGGGTTTTAAACAAATTTATTAAGTAATTAGCCGGAGATGATATAAAGGGTTAAAATCATGACTTAATCTGCGATTAAGTGGTCTTGAATTAGCAATAAATCAAGAATCTCCGACTCATTAATTCTGACCTCAGCAACTCTGACTTCTCAATTCTTTTTCAATGAGATGGCGATTGAATTCTATATTTTTTGACTAACCGTTTCAACTTTTCTAACAAGCTTTCAAAATCTAAAATGGGTTTAGCATAAAAACTATCCGCTTTCGATAGTTCTAGCAGAGATTGTTGTTCATTAACCAGGGCATAAGCTGTGACTAAAATGATCGGAATTTTTTCCGTTTGGGGTTGAGTTTTGAGTAAGCGAGATAGATCGGCACCACTGACTGATTTGCCCTCCCATTGCGCCCCCGGTAAATTGACATCCATCATTACCACATCGACATTGCCAGATTGACACTGCTGAAAAACTTCTTTGGGTTCGTCTGTAATGTAAACCTGGTGATCGCCAATAGATTGAATCAGAATCGCTGTAGTTTCAGCTAACATATTATTATCTTCTACCAGAAGAATATTCAAATTATACCTCCTTCTAGTTGCTAGAAGAGTTGTGAAAATAAGAATACAGAAGTTCAGGAGTTCAGAATAATTCTAGATTCTGGGCTTGTTTGAATTCAAAATTCAAAACTCAAAATTCATTGAGTGGGGTAGGGGAGTGTGATTGTTACCGTTGTACCCTGATTTTTTCCCGGACTCTGTAACTGAATTTGACCATCCATTAATTCTACAAACCGCTTGCATATTGCTAAACCCAAACCTGTACCACCATAACGCCGTTTGATTGAACCATCTTCCTGAACAAATGGTTCCAATAATCGCTGCTGTTGACCAATTTCGATGCCGATACCACTATCTCTTACAATAATTTTAACGATGGGTTGGGTCGCTGATTTGATAATCTGGATACAAACTTCTCCCTGATCAGTAAATTTAAACGCATTGGAAAGCAGATTGGTTAAAACCTGTCTCAGCTTACCTTTGTCTGCATAAACGCGATCGCTTTGACAATCAATAACAAATTTAATCCCTTTCCGCTGACTTTCTAAATTGAAAAGGTCGTATTGTTCTTCCAGAATTGGCTTAAGGTTGACGGGTTCTAAATCCACACTCATCCGACCTGCTTCGATTTTGGCAATATCCAAAACATCGTTAATAATGGTAACAATATTTTTGGTTGATTGCTCGGCTAATTGAATGTATTTTTTTAAATCATCTTCAGTTTTATACAGTCCTTTTTTCAGAATTTGCAAACAGTTTAGGGTAGAGGCTAGCGGGGTACGCAATTCATGACTCGTTGTGGCGAGAAAGTTAGATTTTAGGCGGTTAGCTTCCTCAGCAACAGCACGCGCCATATCCAGTTCTAAATTATCCATTTCCAATTGGTCAAGCTGATTTTTCATCAGCGCCATTCCGAGATGAATCCCTAAAGATTGGATGAGATCCATATCCTCAGTTGTCCATACCGGGGCTTGGTTTCTTTTCTCTTCTCGCCACAGTTCAAAGGATTTCCGAGGTTGATCGTAACGTTCATCCTTATCCCAATAGCCAGCCCAGAGAATTTCAGTATTGATCGCATTTCTAAAAATTGTTAGACAACCCAGAGTCTCGTCGCTATACTGAAGTGGCATGATTACCATTCCTCGGATTGGGGTGTCTTGAAAGACTGGGGTTAGAGAGGCTAATTTGGGATTTTGATAGAGATCGGTGATAGTTTGTAGATTGGCACGATCTTCCAAGTCAAAATGTAAACCTTCAGATTTGATCAAGTCTTGCCAGAACGACTGTTGTTCTAGCCAATCGGGTGTTTCTGGATCACAGAGTATGGGCTGATAGCCGTAGGTATAGAGAGTAGGGAAATGTTTATTCGTTGGTGTTAGGTAAAGTCTACCCCCTGAACCTTGAACAACCCTAACAATTCGTTCTAGAACCAATTGTAAAATTTCTGGAATCGGACGCGGCGAGTGCAGTAGAGGGGTAATTTGATTAATGAGTGTTTCCTGTTCGACTTGCGATCGCGTTTGGCTAAGAAGTTGGGATTGGGTAATGGCGATCGAGAGTTGATCGGCAACCAGTTGAACAAGCTGTAATTCTTTCTCCCGAAACCCTCTCGGTTCGGCGTGATGAGAGGCGAGTAAACCCCACAGATGCTGGTGGTGGAAGATTGGCACTACCAGGGAAGACATCACCCCCATCGCGGTTAGATAGTCCACATGGCAGGGATCGACTTCACGCTGAAAAATATCGCCAAGGGGTTGGTGGTGGATATCTGGGACGATCAGATCCCCAATCATGGGAGGGGGATCGATGCGACTGAGGATGATTCGTTGCGCTGCTACATCAACAATTGAACGCTGACGGGCTTTACTATACATCTCCCGCGCTTGAGGAGGAATATCTCCCGCCGGAAAGTTGAGTCCTAGTAACGAGGGCAAACGATGGGGTGCGATCGCCTCCGCAATCACTTGTCCGCTACCATCCGGATGGAAACGGTAGACTTTAACCCGGTCTGTTTGCAAAAGCGAACGGATTTCTGCCACCGCCGCTGACAAAATTTCCTTTAACTCTAGGGACTGGCGGATACGATTTGTTATGCGATGTAACAATCCTCCATAAGTCAGAATGTCTGTGCCATTATTCGTTAGTTGGGGAGGATTCATTGGTTATTAATTTTTTTAACGAGATTGTATTATAACTATCAAAATCATCATACAACTCATAGTATAATTGCGGGCTAAAACTTTAGATAATTTTCACAAATCTAATCTGAATGGGGAGTGGGAGAGTTTTGAGTTTTGTTCGCGTAGCGGGACGATAGTCCGTTTTGAGTTAAAGACCGTTCTTAATCATTCATAACTTAGCACTTCTTTACTTTTCCACTGTCCTTAACTCCTAAGCCATTGAAGAATTGTTTCCGGTAGCTGAGTTCGAGTTCGGGTACTTGACTCAATACAAACGTGCCTGGTTATTGCCTTAGCTAAAGGCTGTTCGGATGAGACGGCGATAACTTGATAAGCAATCTCAAATTTACTTTCATTGAGTTGTTGTGGCGTTCCCTGAATCAGTAACTTGTCACCGCAGAACATCGGACTAAAAAAGTCTACTGAACTATGAACAATGGGAATAATAATTGATGAGTTAGTAAAGAACAGTTTGAGATTAATACCCGCCGTGGCTAGAGATTCTTCATACGCTTCATGGCACATCGACAAAACATTAGCAAAGTAGACAACACCAGCAGCATCGGTATCTTGAAAGCGAATAGTACGGTGATAGGTGAATACCATTTTATTTATTGGCTAATAACTCTTTCGTTTATATAACATTTCTCAAATAGGTCAGGTACAGTTGCATTTTCTTCCCCACTCCCCACTCCCCACTCCCCACTCCCTAAAACCTAGAAATTTGTGCCTCATGAATATGAGAACCGCTATAAATAGCTT
>DNGI01000442.1:0-2648 GCA_003486645.1 Cyanobacteria bacterium UBA11370
AGGGGGACAAGGGGGACAAGGAATTATTACATATGAATGTAACTTGGTATCAAAATTCAAAATTCAAAATTCAAAACTCTCGATGGTTACGGAGATGGGGTACATTCACCAACTTGGGTAGAGGTGGGGGTGAAGTTTGGGTTAACATTCTGTTGTACCTCGACTTCTTTGATCCAACCGCTCTCTCCGGGTTGCACGGCAAGATAGGTGGTTGAAGTTGGTTTTGATTTAGAGGGTGTTGGAGTTTTTCCAGCTAAAGTTTGAGGAGTTTCACTCGGTTGAGTTTCAGCGCTATCGGCGCGAATGGAGCAGACTTTTAATTGTAGCCAAGTGTCTTGTTGTCCTTCTGATACTTGACTAATGACTTGTAATATGCTGCCTGACGGGACTTGCCTAATGGGTGACGGGTTTTGGGATGGGGATTCAAGGCGGAGTAAAAGGGGAATCTCTCTACCTTCGGAGTTGGTAACGGTGGCGCGGGTGATTTGAATTAATTTGGGTGTGTCTGAGGACGAAACCTCTGTTGGGCTGGGTGCTGGGGTTGGGCTAGTCGGGAGAGATGTCGGATCTGCTGAGGATGGGGAATTAGCGACTTCTGGCTTCTCAGTAAAACTCGATGCCCAATCAATCAACTGATCAAATCCACCCAATAGAACAGAGGCTATAACTCCACCGAGTCCTAATAAAAAGACAATACCTAACAATAACCCCCAAGGACGTTGTTGACTCACCCTGGCAGGTAGCTGCTGGGTTTTCATGTGGGATGTCGCTGGTGTTGATAATGCTGGAGTGGGGATTGATTCGGGTTTGGGGGTAGAGAGTTCGGTTTGGCGATAATTCTCTGATGAGGATGCCACTTGGCAGTGAACTAGAGCGATCGTGACATTATCGTGTCCATTTTGACCATTCGCAATTTCAAGCAGTCGTGCTGTTGCTGTGGGTAAATCAATTTGACCTTGAAGAATCGGTAGAATTTCAGTTTGCCAGTATTGGTCTACTCGGTCATAATCACTCAGTCCATCGGAGCAAAGTAGAAAAACACAATCCTCATCCAATACAAACCGCTGTACAGTTGGATGCAATGTCGCCGAAGGTGCCATTCCCAACGCTTGAACCAAAGCCCCTGATGATGGCTGTTGGATGGCTTCCCGATAAATAGAATAGCCGAGTCGTACCTCGCGGGAGGCTAAATCATCATCTTGGGTAACTTGGTGGCAACTGTGGCGGGTTATCCAGTAAACTCGACTATCCCCGACATGGGTAATATACATTTCATGGGCAGCCGTGCGAGCCATTACCACAGTCGTACCCATCCGTTGTCGCTCAAAACGTTGTTCGTTATCGTTCCGCTGACTAATTAAATCATTAGCGGCACAAACCGCTTGTTCTAATTCAACCGTGAGAGTGGTTTGATTCCAGGTATCGGAATCATTGGGCAGGTTTTCTACCTGATCCCGGAGGGCTTCAATCGCTAATTGAGAAGCAACCTCGCCTGCGTCTTGTCCTCCAATTCCATCACATACAATTGCTAAAGCATTACTATTCGTTAAAGTGACGCTTTGTCCACTGGGGGGGTAACAAGCATCTTCATTGTTAGACCGACTTGGGCCAGGATCAGTTAGAGTGAAAATTTGATAACGGCGGGATGGTGTTGTCCCACTATCTGCGGAGGAGATTCGCTCACAGTCAATTAGCCCTTGATCCAATAGTGCGATTAGCTGTTCTGAACTGCGGATCTGTCCTTCGATGAGCTGGGTACAAACCTGTTGATAAAATTGAGTAATTTTGGGTGATGTTCCGGGGATCAGTTCTGACCAAAATTGACCAAGCTTTTGTAACGTTGGTGGGTTTTTCGGATCGGACTGTAACTCTAACAACCGTAGGATAGACCCTTCAACCCGCAGTAGGGTAGGATTTAACAAACTACTTACGACCCCTTCCGTACTTAGAGGTTGCCATAAATTTGCCCACTGCCACAACCAGTTAAGTTGACGGAGTGCTGGAGTCGTATGCCACACACCAATCAATTCGGGTAAGAGTTGTCCTGGAGTTCCACTTGCCTCGGTTCTGGCAATTGCTGCGTCTTCCAGCAGCCAGATGGATGAGTTTTTGCGTCTCGTTTTTACCGTAACCAGCCCGTACACTTGAGGAACATGTAACCGATAGGGAGAAAGCCTGAGATAGGGTAGAATTTCTGGCGGAACGTCTTGGGGTGTTTCCGGTGGGATGGCAGGTTGAGTGTCTAGGAGAATTCGTTCACCTGCAAGAACATAGCGATCGCCAATCGCTTCTCCCACTTTATAGGACTCTAGACCCGATGCGATCGCCCACAAATATCGTCTAACCAGGGGTGTACGACAGTTCTGGCAGAACTTATTAATTTGAGGATTAACCGCCTGACAGCGATGGTTCGGGCAATGCAGGGTTGCCGCAGGATTTTCCATGAAAATTCTTCGCTACGTTCAGCTAGTGATGATTTGGCTACAAGTCGCCTAAAAACGCGAAGGGGACGTATGTCCGCTCCTTGAATTGCCAAACTATGCCTCTTGATTACAAATTTTAGCTTCTGATTGAAGAGCAGGTGTCTAGCTAGGGGAATTAGTGTTTTGAAAATAGGGTGTGGGGGTGATATGATGTCCGGCAAATCA
>DNGI01000442.1:2913-4318 GCA_003486645.1 Cyanobacteria bacterium UBA11370
TTAGGGTTATTCAACCGGACATGATATGTGGGGTAAAAATCAAGACTTAGGCGGCTACACCATCTATAGGAGTCATAGTGCGTTACACTGCGCTAACATACCCTACGAATAGAGGCTGTGCGTAAGTCCTAAAATCAAATAAATTATATAAATTGAGCAAAGTGTTCTTGGCGTACTTTTTTCTCCCCAATCGCTTTTCCTATTCGCTGAAGCTCTCGAATATGTTCCACTGAATCCATTTGCTGCACATCTTCCGGGTTGATGTCTGTTAGATCCAGTTTATTCAGACCCTCGCGCACGAGGTCAGCATTATAGCGCACGTAGGTGAACAGCTTCTGTGCTAGCGGCCCCTTCTTGCCAATCATGTCGCCTACCTCATAATCCAAAGTGTCACCAGCTAAACAATTGCCAAAGACACGGCAAAGAAAGTCCTGTTCGAGTTGAACACCATTCATGAGAGCAAGAGGAATAGATCCCGCATTGAAAAGCAGATTCATCTGAGTTACTTCGAGGTCTTCTTTACCCCCTGGAGTCAGACCAGTACCAATTGACACCAAGAGCATTTTATCTTCACCCGTCTCCCAGCTCAGATTGTAGGGTTCAACAGTTGCCATCAGAAATAGTTGGAAGGCAGGATTATTGTAAGGAGTTATACCGCCGTCCACAAAGATGAACTCCTTATTGCCTACCTGAACAACTTCTGGGGGAAAGAAGGTGGGAGCAGCAGTACTGGCTCGCACGAGTTGCCACAGAGGTAATTCCAAGTTACACTCACGACTTAGATTACCCTCAGCATCCATCCGCAGATTAAACATGGCCTTGGGGTTATTTGAGACAGGCCAAGCCGAGTCAGTAGTCGCATTTCGCAAGATTAGCAGCAGTAGAGTTTTGAGCTTATCACTCCCTAAACGAGTCTCCGCTCCGATCACATCCTGAAGCTGACGCGCTAATTTATTATCTTCATACCTGTAGCGAAAGCGCTTGAGCAGCCTTGTTTTGTCGAACATCTCCGCACCGCTATCGAGGTAGAACTTCCGAATCTCATCAACTCGCATTCCTAGGGAGACGCAAGTAGCAATAATTGCGCCCGTACTCGTACCAGCAATGTAGTCAAAGTAGTCTGCTAGGACAAAGGTATCATCTCGACCTAGTGCTTGTTGTAAAAGACTTTCAATCTTAGCCAGTACCTCGACAGTCACAATGCCACGAATACCACCGCCGTCTAGAGCCAACAGTTTTCGCTGTCCGGTTTTGTTGAGGATCTGCTCGACAGACATACTTAATAGTCCTTATTAAAGCAATGATAATTGGGAATTTAGCCATCCATTTGTTAGCTACTAGATCATACAGGTTTCGCTATACTCAGATCTTGCACTAGTTCAAATAATCCGCCAGTGGTTAAAAC
>DNGI01000399.1:0-2270 GCA_003486645.1 Cyanobacteria bacterium UBA11370
TGCCACAAACTTTTCCCCTTCCCCACGTACCCTTTTTTCCTACCAACTATCTGTACCCTGAGAAAGAGGAAATTGGTATGACTCGATGAATTCTAAATTCTGGTGTACTTTTAATCCATTTTAAAAATTAAAATTCATCAACCCTTTAAAAATAACTCGTTTAAATAACATTGTAGAAATATAATTTACACAATCTTTAAAAAGATAGCCTGTTAATTTAAACCCTAAAAAATAAAAATATTTATCAAATTTATTTGAATAATTTAGCACAGCCTTGGATGATTTGGCTAGAGCATCATGCCACCAAAAATTATGGATACTACCATCAGTTAATCTACTTGATATCAGCAAATATAGTGATTGAGGCGAGGGTAAACAGCACAAAAGGTTGACCCTTCTAGCAAAGAAAACACAGGATACGAATTGACAAAACTCCAATTATCCCAATGGTTTGCGACCTTCTGGAGTTACATCTACAAAGCCATTTTCAGAGGTTGATCTACTAAAGACTGAGACAAGGAATACAGCCTTGCTGAACTGGTTTGAATAGATTTCTAACAAGGACAAAAATCATGACAACTTCCACCAATCCCTTAGAGCCTACTGCCCATGAACAGTATATGCTTGAATTGGTTAACCGCGCTCGCCTCAATCCTGATGCTGAAGTAGCAAGAAATCCCTACGTTTCGGATCTCAATGAAGACTTAGCGCCCGGTACTATTTCTAACACTGCCAAACAGCCCCTAGCCTTTAATTTCCAACTCATTGATGCGGCACGTAAACATAGCCAATGGATGTTAGATACCGATACATTTTCTCACACTGGAGCAGGGGGTAGTACTCCTACTCAGCGGATGCAAGCGGCTGGATATCAATTTACTGGAAGTTGGGCTTCGGGCGAAAATATTGCCTGGAAAGGAACAACAGGTACACCGGATGTAACAGCATTTGTCGCTGCCCAACATGATTCTTTATTTGATAGCGCAGGGCATCGTAAAAACATCCTAAATGATACCTTTAAGGAAATTGGTATCGGCATCTTAACAGGTGTATTTAACGGCTACAACGCCGTCATGACCACTCAGAATTTCGCCAAATCTGGATCAGCGACATTTTTAACTGGTGTGGCGTTTAACGACTTAGTAACAGACGATAATTTCTACACCGTTGGTGAAGGTTTAGGAGGGATTAAAGTTGACGCGATTCGTCAGTCAGATAACCAATTATTTAGTACCTACACCTTTGGTTCTGGAGGATATCAGTTAGCGCTTGATCCAGGAACCTACACCGTTAACTTTTCTGGTGGACTATTAAATACAACGTTTACCCAAACTGTTACCCTTGGTTCGCAGAATATCAAACTTGATTTAGCAACCGATCAATTAACTCCTCTTCCAACTCTTGGGCTTAATCTGATCGGCACAATCAGCAATGATATCCTAACAGGTGGAGATGGCAATGATACCCTAGATGGTCGTGAAGCCAATGACACTCTCTCTGGGCTTAATGGTAACGATATACTCCTGGGTGGTAGTGGTAATGACATCCTAGATGGTGGCAATGGCGATGACCAACTCGACGGGGGTACAGGCGCAGATCGCCTCTTAGGAAGTAACGGCAATGATATCCTAGTGGGTGGCGGAAATGCAGACAGACTTAACGGTGGCGCAGGCAACGATACCCTAACAGGTAGTGCAGGTAGTGATAAGTTTGTGTTTGATTCTGGTCGTACTTTCAGTGGTAGCGATTTCGGAGTAGATAGCATCACTGATTTTGTGACAGGTGTGGATAAAATTGTCGTGGATCAGACAACATTCGGATCGATTACTTCATCTCAAATTGCGATCGCTGCTAATGATTCACTGGCTGCAACAAGTACCGGATTGATTGTTTACAGTCAAGGAACGGGCAATTTATTCTATAACCAGAATGGGTCGTTAGCAGGCTTGGGCACAGGCAGTCAGCTTGCGACTATCGATAACGATAATAATTCCTTAACCGCAGCACCCGCCTTAACCACTGCGGACTTCCAAATCGTCGCATGATCTTCCTTCCCGAAGGCTACAGGTTAGTCTCGGAAGCAGAGGTCTGTATCACTGAGATCTTGCACCATTCAATCGGGTAGTTAAAACCGCAACTACACAAACACACCCGCCAGACAAAAGTTGTAACATCCTTGATTTTTCAGAGAGTCCGCCCAGGCGGACTCTGCTTTTGTATGTTTGTATAGCGGTTCTCATACTCATGAGTAGGACTTACGCAACTGGCAC
>DNGI01000399.1:2546-9962 GCA_003486645.1 Cyanobacteria bacterium UBA11370
TTGGTCTGACGCACCCTACAAGTTGATTTTATTGTGACACTTACGTAAGTCCTGATGAGGTACAAATTCCTAGGTTTTGGGGAGTGGGGAGACCAGGAGTGGGGAGTGGGGAAGAAAATTAAATGTACCTCACCCATTTGAGAAATGCTATATTCCAATCCCAGTTAGACTAGACTTGTATTTAAATTGAATTATAATTGAATTCTAATTAGATTATAATTTAAGGGCAGATAGGCTAACACGCAGTAAACCGTCCACAGAGGCGACTAAAACGCTCACGCTGACTACATCAACGGCAAGCCGATAGGTATGTCGAAGTTCTTCACTACAGAAAGTAGAGGCCAATTATGCTGATAAACAAGCCAAACATCGTCGATAGTCACGAAAAAACCCAAGCGACAGCGACTCCGATCAATCTCAAGCCCTTCGTCGATTTCTGGTTAGATACAGTAGGATGGTATGCTCTAGGTCATCACGAGCCAGAACAATTTATTGCTGCCGTTGTTGAGAAAGAACCTGATTGTAATTACACTCCCGATCAAGTCCAATTAGCCTGGGCAAAATTCAAAGGTCATGACTTTGAGGTAACGGATGTATCTATCTTGGGTTCTCAAGCTATTACCCTGGTGGAATACTGGGGAGAAGATGATTACGAGGATGATTGACATTCAGGAGTGGGGAGTGGGGAGTGGGGAGTGGGGAAGAAAATTAAATGGACCTCACCCATCTGAGAAATGCGATAGTATCAAAACGTTTAAACCAAACCGGAACGTAGCGCCACAACCGCTGCCTGAACTCGGTCATCTACGGATAGTTTGTTCATAATTCCTCTAACATGAGTCTTAACGGTATTCGCACTTAGATAAAGTGCTGAAGCAATTTCTGGATTACTTTTACCTTCAACAATTAACTTTAAAACTTCTAATTCCCGTTGCGATAAATTGGTAACATTCCCACTGGGAGAAGAAGGCGAGAGATGCTTAAGAACTTGACGACCAATCTGAGGATCGAGATAAGTCGCACCTTCCGCCGCCGCCGCGATCGCTTGCAGTAACCGATCCACACTCGCCCCTTTAACACAGTACGCATCCGCACCACTAGAAAGCGCCGCAATAATTTCCTGTTCTGCGGTGTGGGAAGTCAGCATGACCACTCTCACATCAGGAAGTGCGGCTTTAATTTGTTGAGTAGCCGCAATCCCATCTAAACGGGGCAAGCCAATATCCATCACTACAATATCAGGCTTGTAGGTCTTTGCCGCCTCCACACCCATATAACCATCTTCCGCTTGTCCCACAATGGTAATACGGGGATTAGCCGTTAACGACTGCTCTAAACCAAGCTGCATCATGGGATCATCTTCTACAATCAAAACCCGCAAGGGGACAGACTCGGTTGCGGAATCTAGGGAAGGCGGAGTTTCAGATGGCATGATTTAGACCCAAGGCAATGCAGTCGAACTCTCGTATTGTACAAATTTAGGTGTTGGTTGTTAGGGTGTGTCATCAAATAGGCGTGAATCTAGGGCGTGTCATCAAATCCTATGATGTCCGGCTAATCCCCCCTAATAACATTTCTCCCCCTCTCCCCCTCTCCCCCTTTATTTACCCAAATCATTCTGGATCGGGTTGTTGTTAATAAAAAACGGGATATTCACAATTTTAGAGTTACTATATAAAGCTTTGATGAAGATAAGTTCGCGCTCCCGTGAAAGCTACACTATAATTTTATTTTATATTTTTAATATATTTTTTTAACTTAAATTTAAAAAAACTAGAATTTTTCAATGTTTATTAATATTTGTTAGTAAATATATTTAATACTTTGTAGATTGACCAAACAGTGTTTGATGACTTCAAAACCTAAAGTCATGAATTAATAAACTGTTGAACAGAATTGTTTTTTTACAAAATCCAAATATAAAGTTATATATCAGTTACAGAAAGTCGCACTTCCATAATTATTTATGTAACTTAAACTCATAAAGTTTTCATGAAGAGCGCTAAATCGTATTTTCTCTCGTCAGAGTAAATAGTAAGATTCTTCCGGTAGAAAGGTGTAACCACAACTCATCCCAATCACCTTAATTGGTATTTGTGGTTATCAATCAGTAGAGTGTTAAGAATTTTTACAAAATCAGGGATTGTGCGTATAACTTGCCGCCAAACCCAGAGTAATTCATGAAGCAAGTTGTCTTTTAAGGATGTGCAGCTATGTCAACCAACAACCTATCCGCTCAAACAAATAACACCCGGATTAACTTCAGTAATCTCGTGGAAGGGCAAGACTACCCCTCCAACGAGGTAATTGTTAAGCTTGACTTCTCTAATATTCAATCAATTAGTCAGATTAACGATCTCAAAGAAAGCCTTGGAGCGACAGTGTTAGAGACAGTTCCAACACTAGGGATTGAGCGTTGGGAAATTCAGGGGATGAGTGTAGAAGAAGCGATCGCTGCCTGTATCAGCAATCCTGCAATTGCCTACATGGAACCCAACTATACTGTTTCTATCACTACAACTATCCCGAATGACGCCAATTTTAACCAACTCTGGGGACTAGATAACAATGGACAAACAGGTGGTACTCCTGACGCTGATATTGATGCTCCCGAAGCCTGGGATATTCAAACGGGAAACAATGTGCTAATTGGGGTAATTGATACAGGTGTCGATTATAATCACCCAGACCTCATTAATAACATTTGGACGAATGAAGCAGAATTAAACGGTTTACCTGGAGTCGATGATGACGGCAACGGGTACTTGGATGATATCCACGGCTATGACTTTGTAAATAATGATGGAGACCCCCTTGACGATAACTTTCACGGTACCCATGTTTCAGGAACCATAGCCGCAGAGGGAAATAACGGCATTGGTGTGACAGGAGTTAGTTGGTCAGCTCAAATCATGGGACTCAAGTTCCTCGATAGTAGCGGTTCCGGAGATATCTTCGATGCCATTCAGGCGCTGGAATATGCCACACTCATGGGTGTACAACTGACCAACAATAGCTGGCGAGGATACTTCGAGTCCCAAGCCTTGTATGATGCGATCGCCGCCGCAGGTGCAGCAGGACAATTATTCATTGCTGCTGCTGGGAATGAAAGCAATGACAATGATACAAATCCTGCTAATCCTGCTAGCTTTGACTTACCTAACATCATTTCTGTGGCTGCTACCGATCATAACGATCAACTTGCAGACTTTTCCAATTATGGAGCAACTAGTGTAGACCTAGGAGCGCCCGGTGCTAATGTCTACAGCACCTTTCCTGGCGGCGGATACGACTTCTTAAGTGGAACATCGATGGCAGCACCTCATGTTTCGGGAGTTGTCAGTTTGATTTGGTCTGAGTTTCCCGAATTGACTGCACAGGAAGTTAAGGATCGCATTCTCTCCTATGTCGATCCGATTCCAGCCTTACAAGGAATCACCGTTTCAGGGGGACGACTCAATGCTTACAACTCCCTGACTGAAACCCTGCCTCCACCACCTCCTCCAGGAGAGATTCACGGTAGCAAGTGGCATGACTTAGATGAAGATGGCCAAAGGGATTTTGATGAACCCGGATTAGCAGGTTGGACAATTTATCTAGACCAGGACCAAGATGGTGAGTTTGATGCAGGTGAGACATCGACTCTAACCGATGTCAATGGTGATTATGCCTTCACTAACCTCACCCCAGGGACTTACACTGTAGCGGAGGTGATACCAACAGGGTGGAAACAAACCTATCCGGGTTTAAACGGCGGTTTTGAAACTGGCAACTTTGGGAGTTGGCAACAAACTGGTGAGGCTAGCATCCAAACCGCAGCATTTGGTTCTGGTCCTACTGAAGGAATCTATCAGGCGTTGCTCACCAGTGGCGATAGTTCTGTCAGCGATAATCAGCTAGAAACCTTCCTCGGATTGGCGTTTGGCACGTTGGATAATCTGGGTAATGGTGATGCTACCCAAGGTTCAGCGATTAAGCAAACGGTTACTGTATCAGCAGGGACTCAGTTGAGTTTTGATTGGAACTTCCTTACCAATGAAGGAAACTCCTCCTTTTTCAACGATTTCGCTTTTGTCTCAATCACCTCAGACACTACCAACACCCTAGCCAATACATTTAGCCCTTTATTCTTCTCTCCCACCACTTTCGGCCAAGAAACCGGATTTGGAATCTTCTCTTACACCTTCACAACCGATGGTACTTACACCATTGGAGTTGGAGTTGTAGATGTGGGAGATACAGTTGTTGACTCAGGTTTATTAGTTGACAACTTTACATTTATCGGTGATGTCACGACAACAGGTGGTGGTCAAACCGTAACCGTTGGTTCTGGTCAGATTGTCAGCGATATTGACTTTGGCAACAAAGCATTAGGTGGTCAAATCCAGGGTACGAAGTGGAATGATTTCGATGGAGATGGTGTCCAAGATCCGAATGAGCCAGGATTAGCAGGTTGGACGATTTATCTAGACCAAAATCAAAATGGTCAGTTTGATGCAGGTGAGACATCCACTCTAACTGATATCAACGGTAACTATACCTTCGAGAATCTCAATCCAGGTACTTATTTCGTCGCCGAGGTACAGCGTCCGGGTTGGGAACAAACGTATCCCATTCCTGTAACCAATGAGTACCAATGGTCTGATAGTGACCAAGTAGGAGGTCCTACCTTTAACTGGATCGATATCTCAGGAATAGGAACACAAGTTTTTCTAAGTGATGATTCTTCAACACAGGTTACTTTACCCTTTAACTTCTCATTCTTTGGAGAAGACAAAAACACGGTCAACATTTCCTCCAACGGTTTCCTGACCTTTGGCTTCAATGGCTCCTCAGACTTTACCAACGATCCGATTCCTAACCCCAGTAGTCCTAATGACTTCATTGCTGCGTTCTGGGATGATTTAAATCCCGGCGTTGGGGGTTCGATTTATTACTACCACGATCCAGTCGAAGACCAATTCATTGTTCAGTATCAAGATGTTCCTCGTTTCTCTACTGGAGGTTCCCTTACCTTTGAGATCATCTTAGACTCGGATGGCAGTATCCTCTATCAATATGATGAACTAGTTGGTATTCTCAATAGTGCCACTATTGGAATTGAGAACGCTGATGGTTCCGATGGTTTACAGGTAGCGTACAACACCAACTACCTTCATGATGACTTAGCTGTGAGTATTGAGCCAGCTAGCCAAGGTCACACAGTTGTTGTCAACCTCGGCGATGTTGTTACTGACATTGACTTTGGGAATAAAGCGATTCCACCAACTATTATCTACGGTACTCCTAACGATGATGTATTCAACATTGTTGATAGCCCAGTTATTGTTTACGCTTTAGCTGGTAACGATGTAGTCGATGGATCTCAAAGTCCTGGTGCAAACCAATTCTACGGCGGCAAAGGCGATGACACTCTGATTGGAAATAACTACGACCAATTATTTGGACAAGCTGGTAACGACTATCTTGATGTTGCCAATGGTTTGGGCAACAATATCCTTTTTGGTGGCAAAGGGCACGATACTCTGTTGGGGAATGTTAACGATCAGCTATTTGGTGATGCAGGTAATGATACCCTAGATGTCTCCACTGGTGGTGGTAACAACTTCCTTGATGGTGGCGCAGGTGACGATACCTTATTAGGGAATGTCAACGATGAGTTATATGGTGACAGCGGTAACGATACCCTAGATGTCTCCAATGGTGGTGGTCACAACTTACTTGATGGTGGGAATGGGGACGATATTCTCAATGCTTTAAATAGTCAAGGTGACAACGTTCTCAATGGTGGCAATGGTGATGATGTTCTGGTCGGGAACTTCAATGACCAACTTGATGGTGGTGATGGGGATGATATTCTGGATGTTTCCAATGGTCAGGGGAATAACAGTCTCCATGGTGGCGAAGGAGACGATATCCTATTAGGCAGCGTCAACGACCAACTCAATGGTGGTGCAGGTGATGATATCTTAAATGGTGGTGATGGCGGTAGCACGATGACGGGTGGTACTGGTGACGACTTTTTCTGGATTGCTAATGGATTTATTCCGCTCACAGCTCATACCATTACCGATTTTGAGGTTAACTCTGAGGCTATCGGTATTGCTGGTTTAGGAATTACGTTCCAAAACCTCACCATTACTCAAGTTGGTAGCGATACTCTAATTAGCGTTTTTGGTACAGACTTCGCTATTCTGACAGGAGTTGAAGCCAGTGACCTTAACTCTAGTAATTTTGTCTTGGCTTAGAGTGTGCTAGCTATTATAGCTACAAAGGTTAATTGAGAATGGTGCAAGATCTCAGTCTTAACTTGAATGTCACTGACTTAAGCCTCAAACGATAGCTGAAAGCGTTTAAAATTCGGATGGTGGGCACTGCCCACCATCCTTAAGTCAGTGCCATGTCTCCAAAAGTCCCCCTTGCCTACTCTCTTTGAGTGCAACTTGGTCTCAACTTAAAAATTCATCCAACTTTGCCCGTACTACCTGAATATCCTGCCACATCAACCATTTCGGACTCCCTTGTTCTCGTGAAGCATTTCTCAGTAGATAAGCGGGGTGAAGAATAGGCATACACAACCGTCCGTCCCATTCCATCCAAGTGCCGCGAATTTTTGTAATACCGCGTTTATCACCCGTTAATCCTTTAACGGCGGTCGCACCGGTTAATAAAATAATCTTGGGATCGACTAAGCGAATTTGTTCTAATAAATAAGGCTTACAAGCACTAATTTCTTCAGGAGTAGGCACTCGATTACCTGGTGGTCGGCACTTTACAATATTGCAAATATAGATATCTTTCTCAGTGTCGAGTTTAACCGCAGCCAGAATTTTCTCCAGCAATTGCCCCGCCTTCCCCACAAACGGCAAACCCGTCTCATCTTCATTTTGACCAGGGCCTTCCCCAATAATCATAATCGGAGCCTTGAGATTTCCCCGCCCCACTACCGCATGGGTGCGCGTTGCTCCTAATTCACAGCGCTGACAACGATTACAATGCTCTGTCAGTGGTTCTATCGTGTCATATGTACCTGACGGAATCGGAATTTTAGCATGGGTGGGAATAAGCTGGAATTGAGTATTCGTTGGCGTTGACTTGGTTAACGCAGACTGGTCAAAGAGGCTGAGTTGTTCTCCGTTAGACATAAACTGCCTGTGCTTTTACATTGCCTGTTAAGACAAATAGGAATAGAGAGGAAGATTTGTTTCCTAACTGAATCATAGGACATTTATAGTCATTCTGATTCTGGTGAGCGACTTCTCTAATCCCTTTACGGCAGAGGGCAGAAAGAAAGAAAGGAAAAAAGGGCGAGAAATGTTATAGAGGTACAACACCTTAACCATAAGGATATAGCTAGTCTATTTGATTCGTAAACAAGGAAAGACAAGGGAGGCAAGGGGGAGGTGTTTTACAAAT
>DNGI01000399.1:10166-14799 GCA_003486645.1 Cyanobacteria bacterium UBA11370
ACAAGGGAGACAAGGAGGACAAGGGAGAGGTATTTTCCAAATCATTTAGACTGGCTATAATTAGCTTAAAGCCCTTCCTACACTCTGAATAGAAGCTCTCACAGTCGTAATCACTTTTTCTAAGTCTAAGGGTTTGCTCAAATAATCATCCGCACCCGCTTGAAAACAGCGATCGCTATCACCAGGCATTGCCATTGCGGTTAGGGCAATTACAGGTATTTTCTCCCAAGTGGGATGGGCTTTGAGTTGACGAATGAGTTCAAATCCATCGACTTGTGGGAGTTGAATATCCATTAAAATTAAGTGAGGGAGTGACTCAGGTGTAACCTTTGGAGAGTGGATCATCTCCAACATCGTTTGACCATCCCCAATCAGATCAACTAAATACCCTTCCAGTTCCAATACTTCTGAAATCAGGGCTTGGTTGAACGGCTGATCTTCTACAACTAAAATACGGTAAGCATTGGTTAGTGAGTTTTTGAGCTGGGAACGCCCTGTTAGTTGAGCATTAGCTGGCTTGGGATCAGCAGCTAACGTAGAACGCATTTCAGTTAAGGGTAGCCAAACGCGAAATATACTGCCTTGATTTTCTTTCGATTCCACTGAAACAGTCCCGCCGTGGAGTTCTGCCAGTCGCTTTGTTAGTGCTAAACCCAAACCCGTCCCTTCATGACGACGCGTTAAGGATGAGTCTACCTGCTGGAACGGTCGAAACAACAGATGCAATTTATCGTCCGGGATACCAATCCCACTGTCAATTACCTCCAAGCATAGGTAAGGCGTACTGCAATTAACGGGGCTGCGATCGGGACGAAATTCTTTTTGCAGTTGATTTCCATAGGCAAGACGACCCGCCAGTTTAACCGTTCCTGCTTCTGGCGTAAATTTTACCGCATTGGAAAGAAGGTTAATTAAAATTTGACGAACACGGCGTTCATCTAATACAACGTCCTGTAGACGATAATCCAGTTCTAGCGATAAGGCTAGGCGTTTTTTATCCGCACGGGGCTGGATCATTTTTAAACAATGATTGCACAGGGCGGGAATCGATACCGGAATCAGTTCTAGTTCAGCTTTACCCGCTTCAATCTTCGACAAATCCAGAACGTCGTTAATCAGTGCCAGCAAGTGATCACCACTACTTTTAATCGCCTGAACATGGCTAAGTTGACGGGTGGTGAGAGTTCCGCCTGTTTGTCGCTGCAATAAATCAGCAAATCCTAGAATGCTGTTGAGGGGAGTACGCAGTTCGTGAGACATTGAGGCTAGAAATTCGGATTTGAGTTGAGATACCCGTTCTAAATCCTCATTCACTTGAAGTAAGTGTTCTTGAGCTTGGGCGCGTTCAATGGCAACACCGAGGGTGCGACAAGCTGCCAATAGCATATCTTGTTGGGGGGCTTCCTGAAGTTTTCGACCGCATCGAGATTCCAGGGTTAAAACGCCAATAATCTTACCTGTAGCGCTGGGAATGGGAAAAATCCCTAATTGCCCAAGTCCAGCGTCACGAAACGTAGCGATCGCTTGGGGGTTGTTTTTATAATCTTCGACAAATAAAGGTTCTCCCGTTTCTACAACTTGCCATAATAACCCTTCACCGTAGGGTATGCCACGACTCAATACAGATTCCATCTCCTTTATTGCCACTGTGCCATAGGTCGCAATAAATTGAGTAGAAATCTTATTGGTAACAACCCCTGCACGCGCTTCTTTGCCTTCACCCGCAATCACCTTAACATCTCCAAACGCCGCTCCCGTGGTTTGTACCAGGTAGGTGAGGGCAAATTCTCCAATTTCGTGCAACTCACCCGCAGGTTGCAGGCGTTCAGTTAGACCCTGCAAAAACCTCAAACGCTGGATTTCTGCATTCAAACTCGTCTGCATCAGCGTCGCATCCCGTTGGGCTTGGGCTTTTGCTGTAACATCGTGAAAGGTGAAAAAATGGCCACCCTGAGAGGTGAGCGTTATTTTAACATTGAGATGGATGCCATTTGCTTGTTCCAACGAGAACGAAACGGTTTCGTCAATAGGCATTGGTAAGCTCGATAGCAGGTGTTGGGACTGGGTATCAGACCAATAGCCACGGGTAACAATCTGAGTCCAAACCTCTTGCCAATGAGGTCGCTGTGCCAACCAATCTACCGATAGTCCCCAAAATTTGGCGAATTGTTGGTTAAACAATACGAGATGGTGAGACGGATCAAACAGGGCGATCGCATTATCTACCTGATCGAGAATGAGTTGTTGATCCTGCTTCAGGCGCTGTAACTGTAGCTCGATTTGCTCAGGTTGCATCATTTTCATGATTTGTTGTTTGTTATTGGTTGTTGGTTGTTGGTTGTTTGTTGGTTGTTGGTTGGTTGTTGTTAATGGTTAGTAGTCAGCATTTAGGAGTCAAAAGCAACAGATAAGCTGATGTGCATTTTAATTGGGTATTCTCCGTTGCCTGTTGCCTGTTTCCTATTCCCTTTGAGGGAGTTAGGTATCCCAATCTAGATGCTGAACAGCTTAACCAACAACAAACAACCAACAACAAACAACCAACACCCCTTAACTTTACAAAACGTAACATTCTCGGAAAGTGAGCGTATCGAGCCATCTCTTGTGATCTAGAACACGTCAGGGCAGGATCTGAACCTCAAGGACTTGATGTTTGCCGTCAAATGCTTAATGTGACTGTCTAGTAAAGGTTAGAGGACAGCGATCGCTTCTTTCTTAAGACAGAAATGTTCCAATACAAAACAGTCCTCACCAGACAGACTTAGTGCAACAAGAGGGGGTTGTCATGCAAGCTTTAATACAGGGGTTCGAGGAATGCAGTCTCATGGAAAAGTTGGCAGACCAACTGGAGCAAGAGTGGCGATCGCGTCTAGCGAGAGACTATCCAGACTATAGCCCAGCTACTCGCCAAAGCATTGTCCGCTGGTTACTCGGAGATAATCTAGAGCGGTTTGAAAGTCTATTGCCAGAGCAATTGACAATTGTCAAGCAGGCAATGGACTATCGCTACCGAATTTTGCGACAGCGCTATTTGGGAGTAGCCCCAGAGCGAGCGTATTGTAATTTAACGTCGCGGTTGGCGGGTTTGGTGACATTACGCAATAAAATCCGGACTTGGGTGTCTCTGAGTCGGGATCGCCAACGGGCTGTAGTGGATGTGTTACAAGAAGTCATTCAGGAATTATTAAACAGCGATCGCTATATCCAAAAGCAAATTGCCTGGATCGCTCAATGCACTGAAGATGTACATTTACGGGATGCTTTATTGTTAACCACGGTTGAAGAGTATTGTTTACGCCCGATTCGCAATCAACCTCTATTAGTGTATCGGTTTGTGAATTTTCTGCGGAGAGCGGGGCGGGGGGGTATGACCCATGTGCCAGAGGGCGATCGGGTACGGTTGGTTTCGGAGTGTCTCACTCCAGAGGAAATGGATGCACCCGTGAGTCTATTGGATAACCAAGCTGTGGTAGAGTATCAAGAAAATCAAGCTTGGGAAGAACAACAGGCGCTGCGTCTTTCGGTACGGCGAGAGTTCGAGTCTTACCTGGCAGAAAACCTAGGAGAAGAAGCAGCTCAATGGTTGCGGCTTTATCTCCAGGGTCAATCTCAAGAGGCGATCGCTAGTGCGTTAGGGTTGCCAATCCAGAAAGTCTATCGACTCCGGGAAAAAATTACTTACCATGCGATTCGGGTTTTTTCAATTAAAGCGAAGCCCGAATTAGTTGCGAGTTGGTTGGAAATTTCCTTAAAGGAGCATAATTTGGGGTTAACGCCAATCCAGTGGCAAGAATTCTGCCAAACCCTAACACCCCAGCAGCGCCAACTCATTGAGGAGTTAAAAACAGGTAAAGCGTTAGAAGCGATCGCTAAAGATCTAAAGTTGAAGTATAACCAGGCTATTGGCGAATGGAGTAAGCTTTATCTGGCAGCTCAAGCAATACGAGGCTCCTCCTAAGCTACGGTTCAATAGTAAGATTGCACTTTAACGTAAGTTCCTTCCGGACAACTATCACTCACAATTGAAGTGGAGTGACCGTTAAGTGATTTAACAACTTTGAACCGCTCACTCACGCCTACATTGCAACCCTGGGGCATCTCGCTCAGTCGATACTCAGGTTGGAGAATTTCCCATGCTGCCCTCATCCAGTGACTCGGAACAATCTGACATTTCTGCTCAACCTACACCGTCTTCTGCCCAGGCTGTAGAACTTTCTGGCCTAGATACTGAGCAAATGTTTCGTTTGATTGACAGTATTTTGCCCTTTGAAGCCTGCTTGTATTATCAATTCTTGCCCTTGGCTTTGGAAGGGAAATACCTTAAATTGGGCATGGTCGATCCCAACGACTCTTCTGCCCTCGGTTATGTGCGTCACATTTTGGCTTACCTGAACTGTGCGCTTAAAAAAGAACAGATTAGCACGGACACCCATCAGTCTATTCTTTCGTCCTACTTGAACCATATCCACAGCACATCCTCACCCCGAAAGCAAAAATCTAAGAAGAAGGACAATTTGCCTCGGTCTGAACAACCCACTTTGATTTTAGAGGATGATACTTTACCGGATGGTGATCAAGCTCAGTCCTCTGACTTACCCAACCCCTCAACCCCCCCTCCTGTAACCCCTGTACC
>DNGI01000209.1 GCA_003486645.1 Cyanobacteria bacterium UBA11370
TTTATTATTTGTTATTTGTTATTTGTTATTTGTTACGCTGTCACGCCTTTAATTTGGGTATCAGTAGCGACCAAGATGGTCGCACTACAAGGATTCTGTAATTATTGACAAGTGGAATAGCTGCTCAATGACAGCTACTTATAACAGAAAGAACTTTCATACAGGGGTGTTGGAGTTTTTTGCACCTAGTTTTAAAAATATTTTCTTCAAAAACATCTTTTGTTAAGTCACTATTGTCAGGCTTAACTATAGGAATGGGGCAAATTGCGTCAACTTTTGTACAAAAAATTGGAGGATAATTATAAATTTTAACACTAATATGATTTTTTTTATAAAGCTCTAAATCTCGATCAAAAATATACTCACTATAAGCGGCTAACTTATCTAACCCCAGAGAATTCAACCAAATCTCTGAGATCAACCAAAATACTGTTTTTTTATTGAGTAACCTTCTCCATTTGACTTGCATTGCCCCTGATCTCCCAATACGGTTGGGTAAAAAATCGTAATCTCTTCATTCTTTTATTTTTACAAGCTTTAAAAATATGAGTTACAGACAAACAATTCACGATTCAGAAGCTAGAATTAAGAATGAATGAGAATGATTTTTTTTAAATTGAAGAGTTAACAGACTAGTGATAGGTTAGCCATTCTAAACTCATTAATTCTGATATCAATTTTAAAATAGATGCGGCACATCAGTTGCTGAAACTCTGACCGAGTAAGTGTTTCCCAATCTAAAATCCAAAATCTAAAATCTTAAATAGTATGATCGCCAAAACTTTTAAGTAGCTTAATCGACTCCCGCTATACCGTTTTCAGTTAACGGGAGTGATTGCTTAACCCAGTCAATTACTCAAACCAGATAGGCTTCTTGATGCGTTTTGATTGTACAATCTGAACGAGGATAAGCCACACAGAGAAGAACAAAACCTTTGCTCACTTGTTCATCATCTAAGAAAACTTGATCATCCTGATTCACTTCACCCTCAACCATTTTGCCAACGCAACTGGAACACGAACCAGAATGACATGAGAAGGGCAAATCAATACCTTGTTCTTCGGCTGCTTCTAAGATATAGGTATCCTCACCAACTTCAATCGTGACATCCATTTCAGGGGGCTTATTCTTTTTGCCCTTGATTAAGCGAACTTTATAAGTGGTAGCCATCTTGAAATTCTCCTCAATTATTAGTAGTCGTGGTAATTTGGAAGCAAAAACTAATTAGCTACAGGGTGTTGCTGTTGGTGTACAATCTCCAGCTTGAAATGACTTGCCACATCCACAGGTATCGGTTGCATTAGGATTACTAAATTTGAATCCGCTTTGAGTTAAACTTTCAACAAAATCAATCACAACACCATTGAGTAGTGGCGCACTTTTGGGGTCAATATAAATTGGTACTTTGTCTTGTTCAAACACTAAATCGTCTGGATTTGGAGTACTGGCTATGTTCAAAGCATATTCATAGCCACTACAGCCACCATCCACAACAGCTACACGGATTCCTTTTGGGGTTTGAGGTGCGTCTGTCGCAGTACCTCGTAAGAAATTACGCAGTCGAAAGGCGGCTATTTCAGTTAAGATAACAGTCATAAAAATCTCCTTGGATTCTGTTAAAACTTGTCAGTAATTTGATGCAATCCTTCGTTTCTTACTTGTTGAACGTTAAACCTCAACACGTTACCAATTCTTTTTGCTGGAGTTGTCCATACAAAAGTTCAACAGTATTGGTAATTCCCCGCGTCTTATCCTTACCGCAAATAGGGCAATCCGGGTCATGATAAGATCGACGTTTAGCAAACTCCAAACGATTTAATTCCATCGTTAATAACTGTCCCAAAAGCGGTTGACCTAATCCAGTAATTAACTTGATTGCCTCTAAAGCTGCCAAACAAGCCAAGGTTCCAGGAACCGCACCAACAACACCAAAACCGCGTCGATCCCAATCGGGTTTTTCAGGAAATAAACAGGATAAACAGGGTGTTTTACCCGGTACAATTGTAGTTAGATAAGCCTCCATCCCATTCATAGCGGCTTCGACCATTGGCTTATCCCACAACACACAAGCGGCATTTAATAAATCGCGTTCTTCAAAGTTGTGGGCGCAACTTAAAGCAATGTCAGCTTGTTGAACTAATGAGTCTACATTGTCGGGCGTAATGTATTCTGCGATCGCTTCGACTTCCACATCTGGATTGATTCCCGCTAAAGTTTCTGCGGCTTTAAAAACTCTAGGCAAACCCACCCAATCATCTGTCATTAAAATCTGACGATTCATGTCATCAAGGCGCAAATTTCCACCTCGAACTAGGATAATTTTGCCAATTCCAGCAACGGCTAAATAAAGGGCAACTGTTCCACCTAAACCGCCTACACCTGTGACTAAAGCGGTTGAAGATTTGAGTAATTTTTGCCCTTCCTCACCAAAGCCAGGAAGCATCATTTGCCGTTGATAGCGTTCTAATTCCGTTGGGGTAAGCTTGAACACGCCTTTCTCCTTAGTTAGTACCAATATCTTGCAGTAAGACCACGTTTTTCGGCTTTTCTTGAAATACCTTGAACAGCTTTGTTTCTAGAGGGCTGTTAGTCAGAAAAACTTGATACGCTTCTGCCAAAGCATCCCGATATTTGCCCAGTTGTTCTGCTTCATTTAAGTCAGGAAATACGTGATCAATTTCCCGAATTAGAAGTGAAAACTGTTTCAAGATATGAAGGCGATTGATATTGACAAAATGCTGGTCGTAAGGAAGTTGAAAAAACTGAAAATACTCCTCAGCATTCACAATTTTCTTGAATTCTGATAAAGATTGTGCTGTATCTGTCATTGCAACTGCCTCTCCCATGCTTTTAGTTGCTTTTTCAACTCATCCAATTCGTGATAGATCTCGTAAGTTTTTGCCGCTTCGTCTAGAAGTTTCTGATAATCGTTCGGCAATCCTTCGGCTAAATCATGAAGATCCATCTTCATTTGTCCCGCCTTACTGTTGAGGCGCTTAATTTTAGCTTTCAAATCTTCAACAGCTTCGGGTGTTGGAATTTCTGCTTTGATTTGCACCATCTTTCGATTTTAGATTTTGGATTGGGATGATTTAGGTGGGGTTTTAGTATTGTTAAATCCCACCTAGGATGTATGACTTAAAATCGGGCAACTTCAGGGAAACGTTGAATAATTTCAATTCCTGATTTAGTTACTTTTTCGCCTTGGGTGGCGAGTTTTTCTAGTGAATCATAACCAAAACGTTGGGCATCTCGTAGGGTTGCAGAAACTACCATTAAACGCCCCGTCCACACTAACGCCCAGCCAAATCCTTCATGGCTTAAATCGATAACAACTTGACAAAGTTGCCCGGTTTCTTTTTCAATACAGGCGGCGATCGCACGGTAAAAGCATAAAATCCTCAGTTGTGTACCGGACTCAACATCACCATCAACCGAGATTTGGCGTTTTTTCTCTTTACTAACTACAAATGACGAGAGAACTAATTCATCCGCCCAATTGCGATAAACACCATAATGATCTTGGGCACGGACTTGTCGCACTAATTCTTGTAGAAATGAACTTTCAGCGACAATACTCGTTGTAGTTTCTGGATTTGTGGTTGTACTCATTGTTGTTGGTTGTTGGTTGTTGGTTGTTGGTTCTTGGTTGTTGGTTGTTAGTTGTTGGTTATTTGTCTCCCCATCTCCCCCTCTCCCCATCTCCCCCTATGTCTTAACTATTTCGCCTCTTCCTCAAACTCATTTTTCGCTGACTCTGTAGCGAGAACTTTACGTAACCAAGGTGGAGGATTACCCTTTAACGTCTTAACCAAATTATCCAGAATTTCGGTAATTTGTTCCTCTTCATTTCTTGCCTTAATTGGTGTAACTTTCTTGCGAATTAAACGCGCAGCAGCACTTCCACCAATGGCAGAAACGTAAACAATTGTACAGTCAGATAAAGCTTCAATTTTTGGAACCAATTTATCTTCATTTCCATCTTCCTTGAGGTTCTTTTCAAACTCAACTGTGCCTAATGGTTGATACCCATCTGTAGAAACCTCATAAATAGCGAGGTGGGGGGCCCAACCGAAGTGGGCATTAATGTGAACCATGTCATTGGTAGCAAAAGCAACTTTCATGTCAACTCTCCTCTAGCTTTGTTGCAAGACTGAACAATGAAAAATGAACAGGTTTAAGGTTTAGGGTGCGATTCTTCGGCTTCAATAAAGATGTTGCCAATATCGAAAAGGAATTGTATCGTACCTCGATATCCGACTAAGCAGCGTTGACCATTTCCTAAGCGATCAAAGATGGGATAACCCATGCGATACAACGGAATATTCAGTTTTTGAGAAAGCCGTTTTCCATGGGAATTGGTAATCAGTAAATCGGAACCAGCGGCTAAGTCTTCTAAGTCTTCTAAATCGCCAATGGTTACGGAATTGACAGGTAATTCTTCGAGTAAGGGAGATTTAGTTGTGGTTACGGCGGCTTGAATTTCCGCTCCCATTTCTTTGAGTAACCAACTGGTTTGATAGAGTAAGTCGGGTTCTAAGGCGAGAGAGATTCGTTTGCGTCCAAAATAGAAATGGGTGTCAAGAATCGCATCTTGTAATTGGCGGCGTTGGGAATTATATTTCTGGGGGACATGAGGAGGACTAATAAAGTGTGGATCACATCGAGAACTCACAATTTGAGACAGTCGCCACACGAACTTATCAACCGCTTCTAAACCTGCTAACCGAGGAAATAATTCGTAGGGTGTGCCAAAGCGTTTCTGTAAGATTTCAGCCGCTGGGCGAATACTTTCCCCAATTGCTAGTGTAAAAGTTGATCGCTCTAATTGCCTTAATTTCTGTAAGGATGTGCCGCCAGCCGTCGTGGTATTGTAATCATCTTCTAGATGCCCATCTAAGGAACCGGAGAGATCAGGAATTACCAGCGGTTCTAAGCCAAATGTCTCAACAATTTCCTTAATTTCCGCCACATCTCCAGGTGAAAGTAACGAACCCGCGACAATAGTAACTTGAGGTTTGGGATGAACAGCCGCAATCTTACTAGATTGGGTAGTGCTATCAACAAATAGCCCATAATCTGTTGCTACAATTTGCTCCACTGCTGCGGCAAAACCATCTTGTAATGCTCCCTTGTAATCGGGTGTTGAAACAAAGACAATAGGTAGAGAATTAAGTTCAGGATGGCGCTTCCGAAATGTCCTAAGAATGCCCTGCATATCATCGCCCCGCGTTTCAGTTAAACCTGTAGTTAAAAGACCAATAATTTCAGGTTTTGCTTTCTCCACTAGCGTTAAAATCGCTTGTTCAACATTCTCTTCACCGCCCAAAATTGTACTTACTTCAGTCATGGCTGTAGTCGCCATGGGAATGGCTTCGCGGAAATGACGGACTAGCATTACTTTGGCAAATGCTGTGCAACCTTGAGAACCATGAAATAATGGCATCATGCCTTTTAATCCTAGAAATGCTAAGGCTGCACCTAACGGTTGGCTTTGTTTTAAAGGATTGACCGCGACAGGTTTTTTAGGAGTGCATACTGTAGTCATTGGATTTTGGATTTTGGATTTTGGATTTTGGATTGATGACTGATAGAGGAGGAATAATTAAACTGATTCGACTTTGGGTAGTTCAATTTCTAGGGCAGATTTATTCTGGATTTCCCACGGTGCGGGTTTACGAACTTGTTCCCAAATTGGGCTATGAAGGGCTTCATCAAGTTCTCTTGCCATCTCAATCATTCCCACATATCCGGCATAAGGATGATGGCGTTCTTGATTAATATCGAGGAACGGAATGCGAGCTTTTAATGCAGTATATTGATTACGACCCCCTGCGACTAATAAATCAGCTTTTGTCTTTTCAATCACTCGCAATAACTCTTGAGCATTGCCTTTTTCGAGCATAATTCCATCTTGACCCAATAAGTCTTTAATTCGCGCTTTATCCTCCTCTGTACTTTTCTTTGTACTCGTCGCTACAACGTCCATTCCTAAATCTTGAGCGGCTGAAATAATCGACCAACTTTTAACACCACCTGTATAAAGCACCATCCGCTTACCTTTAAGTCGGGCGCGATAAGGAACTAATGCATTATTAAGTGCAGCCGCTTCTTCAACAATTAGTTTTTCCACCCGTTCTTGCAAATCTGCGTCGCCGATTTTCTGGGCAATATTCCGCAAACAGCGATTCATATCGGCAATGCCATAAAATGACTCTTCAACATAAGGAATGCCATAACTCTCTTCCATCTTCCGCGCCATATTAATTAGCGCTTTCGAGCAAATCATGACATTCAGTTTGGCACGATGAGCATAACAGACTTCTTGATAACGAGCATCGCCTGTAATTTTAGAAAGTACCCGAATACCGAGCTTTTCAAATAAGGGAAGGACTCCCCACAACTCACCCGCGATGTTGTACTCGCCAATTAAATTAATATCGTAGGGCGTGGTAAATTCAGGTTCCGCCGTCCCCACAACATACTCCAGTAACGCTTCACCCCCAATGCGGTTGCCTAAGTTTTTACTCCCGACAAAACCAGGGGAATTAATGGGAATAACAGGCGTACCGAATTTTTTAGTGGCAGCTTCACAAACCGCATTCAAATCATCCCCAATTAATGCCGTAACGCACGTCAAATAAACAAAAACAGCAGCAGGTTGATAACGATTAATGACTTGTGCGATCGCCTTATAAAGTTTCTTCTCTCCGCCAAAAATAATATCATTTTCGGATAAGTCGGTTGTAAAGCCCATTTTGTAAGTCATGGAACCTGATGAAAGGCTACCACGAGAACCCCAAGAATTGCCTGCACAAGCAATTGGACCATGAACCAAATGAGCCACATCGGTAATCGGAACTAAGGCAATTGATGCACCATCAAATGCACAGCCACCTTGAGCCGCCCCAGGTTGAGCTTGTTGTTTGCACGATTTATTTTTGCCTTCTCCTTTTTTATGATTATGTTCGCAACCTGGCTCATTGAGCAGTTCGGTAATTTTGCCTTGAGTGAGTTTCATTTCAGTTACCAGGGTTCATTGGATTTTGGATTCTGGATTTTGGATTTTGGATTGTTGCTATGGATGAATTCGGGGGCGGGGGAGTGAGGGAGAGATTGTTACTTTTTTGACTGTTATTGGGTATAAAGTTGGAAATCTGCTAGAGGTCTGAGTGGTCTTTTCGAGGTGGGTTCGGATGTTAGGCTATCAGATAGGTATATTTGAGATTGGAACTCGGACTTTTAAGCTTGGAAGTTGGAATTTTAAGCTTAAAAGTTAGAACATTGAGCTTGAATCTCGAAACTTCGACCTCGGAACTCGGAACATTGAGCTTGAATCTTGAAACATTGACCTCGGAACTCGGAACATTGAGCTTGAATCTCGAAACATTGACCTCGGAACTCGGAACATTGAGCTTGAATCTCGAAACTTGAACCTTTGTGCTTGAACAACCGAGTTGAGTAGAGGAATAATAGACTTTGACGGCTTTAAGTCAGTTATCAGTGACCCAGCTATCAGCTATTTCTGCTCAATCTTTACAGTTCACTCTTCAACGAACTAGCAAATATATTGAGTAACATCTTCGCCACACACATCAGCGAGGTAACTTAAGGCACGGAACCGTAAACTAACGAACTCGTCGTAAAGGGGATTGAGTTTGCACAGAGGCGGAATGTGGAAAAGCGGGTGTCCAAAGAGGGCGATAGTTCTCTCGAACGGACAAGTGCAGGGGATAAGGAAGCAGATAAAATGGGCGATTTTGGCATTATTAATGTCTAGTCCATTCAACCAGTGCCGCAGAGGATACAGGAGGTCGAAATTGGGTTTGACGGGGGGAACCGGGAGATGATAATGTTGGCTATCCCCGGAGTGGCTAATTGTGGCCATGACCACTACTCCTGTAAGATGTAAATAGAAGAAGAAGAAAAGGGATGAGGAGAGATTTGAAGGAGGAAAGCAAGGGTAAAGAGCATCACTTCACTTACCCCACTCCCCATCCCCAGACAATCGTTAGCGAATGAGATCGTAGGAGATATCGGTCTTCGCTGGAATAATCGTGCTGCGATCCAACTCATCAAGGATGCTATTCACAATCCAGGTGAGCAAATTAATTGCGCCGGAATAACCAATCGTGGCGTAACGGTGTAAGTGATGGCGATCAAACATCGGATAACCAATGCGAATTAAGGGAGTTTTAGTATCACGCCAGAGGTACTTACCGTAAGAGTTGCCAATTAAGAAGTCAACGGGTTCGGTAAACAGGAGCGATCGCATATGCCACAAATCTTTACCGCCCCAAACTGTGGCTTGTTGCCCGTAAGGACTGGATTTTAGCAAGGTATTGGCTTCTTCTTCAAAGGTAGGATTGCTATTGGTGACAACGATATGCACAGGTTCCACGCCCAACTCTAGCAAGAATTGCAATAATCCCAGTACTAAGTCAGGATCACCATAAAGGGCGGTACGTTTGCCATGCAACCAGGCTTGTGAATCGGTAATTGCGTCAACTGCACGTCCTCGTTCGGCTTCTAATTCCCGTGGAATGGGATTACCCGTCGCTTCAGACAATGCCATTAGGAAATCATCCGTTCCTTTAATACCCCAAGGACGATAAACGGCGGTTTTTTGTCCCCATTTTTGTTGGATGTACTCCCGTGTCTTGGTAGTAGAATAAGCTTGCAGAGCAATCGTCGCTTCTGCATTAATTGAATCCGCCGCCTCTACTAAAGGAGTGCCCCCTTGGTACATCTTGTATTCCCCAATATTCGGAGAATCCAAATTCTCTTCATTATCCCCTAGCACCGTTGCCTTAACACCCAACCAAGAGGTGAGGCGCTTCAGTTCCCGCAAGTTACCCACGTAGGTTTCAAAACCAGGGATGAAGTTAATCTTACCGTTGGTGGTTTCTTTCTTCTTGCCTTCAGTAAGATTTAAAAGAATGCCCTTCATCATATTGTCGTAACCCGTAATATGGGAACCAACAAAACTAGGGGTATGGGCAAACGGAACCGGAAACTCTTGGGGAACCGAACCTTGATTTTTCGCATTGGTAATAAATGCACCCAAGTCATCCCCAATGACTTCTGCCATACAGGTTGTACACAGCGCAATCATTTTGGGCTTGTAGAGAGAGTAAGCATTCGCTAATCCCTCAATTAAATTCTTCATCCCGCCGAACACCGCTGCATCTTCCGTCATCGAACTTGAAACAGCATTGAAGGGTTCTTTAAAGTGGCGGGTAAAGTGGGTGCGGAAATACGCCACGCAACCTTGAGAACCGTGAACAAAGGGCAGAGTGTCTTCAAAACCAGCCGCAGCGAGAATTGCACCAAGGGGTTGACAGGCTTTTGCCGGGTTAACAGTTAGGGCTTCACGGGCAAAATTCTTTTCCCGATATTCCCAAGTTTTAGTCCATTCTGCAATCCGTTGTACCTCTTCAGCAGCAGGCATTCCCTCGAATTCTTGCTTCGTTTTAAAGAGTTCCTGATACTCCGGTTGTTGGAAGAGTTCGGCGTGGTCTTTGATATTGTCTACATTCTGAGCCATGACTGAATTCCTGTTAGTTAGTAATTACGGAACGGGTGAGGGGGTGAGGGGGTGAG
>DNGI01000539.1:0-1824 GCA_003486645.1 Cyanobacteria bacterium UBA11370
GATCTGAGTTATATGATGTCCGGCAAATCACCCATAATAAAAAGTCTCCCCCTCTCCCCCTCTCCCTCTCTCCCTCTCTCCCCCTCACTCTTTTTTAGGGTTATTCAACCGGACATGATATCACCCCCTCCCCACTTTGAACCTTTCCCCAACCCCCAAAGTCTAAACCACCAAATAAACTGGTGAGGGATAACCAACAGGTGTCAGTCATACCCGCCAAGGTGTCAGAAAATGACCCAACTGCTCAAGAACCCGATGCCGACAGTGAGTTGGTGTTACAGTGCCAACAGGGGAACCAACACAGTTTCCGTCAACTGTATCGGCGCTATCAGCAGCGAGTCAGATCTACCCTCTATCAGCTTTGTGGTGCTGAGGGTTTAGATGATTTAGTTCAAGAAGTCTTCCTGCGAACCTGGAAAGGCTTACCCCAATTGCGACAGGTATCCCAGTTTTCTACCTGGCTTTATCGCATTTGTTGGAATGTCGCCTCCGATCAACGACGGAAGTTTGCCCAGCAGCGTTCCTTCAATTCAAAACTTAAAACAGCGACAGATGGAATCCCTCTGGGTGAATCAAAACCGTCCCAAACTCCCAATCTGATGCACTTACACTATCAAGATATTGTACAGCGAGGACTCCAACAGCTTAGTTTTGACCATCGCGCTGTACTGGTGCTGCATGACTTGGAGGATTTACCCCAAAAAGAGGTAGCGCAAATTTTGGGCATAGCATTGGGAACTGTAAAGTCTCGCCTTTTCCATGCTCGTATGTCGTTGCGACAATATATTCAGGAACAAGGAGAAATGCTATGACTCACTTACCTCCCGATGATGAACGATGGCAAGAGTTTCTGCACCAACATCGCCCCACACCCCCGCCTGCGTCAGAGGAGTTAGAAGAGCAACTCATGAGTGCGATCGCCAAGCAAGAACAGCCACTTCAGCGTCTGCGATTATGGGCTGTACCCCCGGCAATTGCCGCAGGTTTATTGATGGCTTGGAGTAGCTATCGCATCCTAATTCCTTTACCGGATTTATCCAATTCTTCTGCCAGTTTGGAAGCGTTCCTGGAAAACAACTGGAATAGCGTTACCGGAGAAACATCAGCCAGTGTCTCCAACGAAAGTACATCATCAGAAGAGTGGATGGTTTTAGCCAATACAGCACAGTAAAATCAAGAGGTGTTCCCATGTTGTTACGTCGCGTTTCGGCTTTGTCAGTTCTTGTACTTTCCTTGGGAGGTTTTGTTGTTCTTGCCAATCCCAAGCCCGATTTTTTCCCCCCTCTTATGGCTCAATCGTTTGAGGGACCGCCGGGTCATAATTGGAGTAAGCCCAGATTGATGGAAGAACTCAATCTCACCCAAGAACAACAGCAACAGTTGCAAGCTATTCGATCGCAATATAAAGACCAAATTTCTCAACAGCAAGACGAACTACGCCAAGCTAGTGAAGAACTTCGTTCGTTGATGACAAGTGATGCTGACGCTAACCAAATTCGACCCAAACATCAGCAAGTTCAGCAATTACGCCAGCAGCTCGAAGCGTTACATTTTGAAAGTATGTTAGCGATGCGAGAGGTACTTACGCCAGAGCAACGTCAGGAATTTGCTCAACTGATGGAACGAAGGCGGGATGAGTTTCGTAATGAGATGAGGAATAGAAGAGGACAGGAATTTTAATAGTTATAGTTCCGCTAATGGCTAATAGTATCAATTCTTATCTGGTTTCCCCTGTTCCCGAATAAGACTAATACCAATGGGAGCATCCCGTTTTTGCAAAAGTACCTGGCGATTGGAAATCGCGGCTACACAAACGATGTCCGC
>DNGI01000539.1:2057-4622 GCA_003486645.1 Cyanobacteria bacterium UBA11370
ACCCTTGCCTTGCGGGTGCGAGTTTGTATAGCTTCAGACTTCGACGCTGTAGGCAATTTGCAACTTTGGGATGCACCCAATACCAATTCTCTAAATGAGAGCAACACATAGTTGTTAATAGCCTTTAAGCGTATTTATCAATCAATTATCATCTGTTGCCATGTTTTGGCGAATTGGTATAAAAAATCAATCACCAATGAGCAATGAGTAATGAGCAATTAACAATTAGCAATTAGCCATTAGCAATTAACACTCTATGACCGTGTGAAATATATCTACCTCCATGGCTTTGCTTCAAGTCCAGGTTCAGCTAAAGCGGTTTATTTACGCGATCGCTTCTCTACTCTTGGACTTTCTCTCGCCGTTCCTGATCTCAATCAAGGTGACTTCTCCCACTTAACAATTACTCGCCAAATCCATCAAATTCAGACTGAATTTTTATTAGATGAAACACCAATTACCTTAATTGGTTCCAGTTTAGGGGGTCTAACGGCGGCGTGGTTAGGACAACACTATGGGCAAATTCAACAACTTATTCTCCTAGCACCTGCCTTTGGATTCCTGACTCATTGGTTGCCTCAAGTAGGAGAAGCAAAATTACGGGAGTGGCAAGCATCAGGATATCTGTCAGTTTATCACTATGGCGAGAAGCGATCGCTCCCCCTACATTATCAATTTGTAGAAGATGCTCGTCAGTATCAAACTAACAAACTCACTCGACCTATTCCTACTCTAATTTTTCATGGGAAACAGGATGAAATCATCCCGATTAATGCTAGTCGGAATTATGCCACAGAACGTCCTTGGGTGCAATTGATTGAATTCGATAGCGATCATAGTTTAAGTGATGCAATGTCGGAAATTTGGCAGGGTATTCAGGGTTTTTGCTATTAGTTGGTTCAGATCCCCGACTTCTTGAAGAAGTCGGGGATCTTAGTATTTGTTGGTGTTTAATTATTCTTGCCGTTTCCCGTTACAATCACTGCATCTACTGCATCAATTTCTTCAACCATCTCAAACGGTTGAGTCTGTTTTTTCCTCCTATTAAATAACTGACCTAACCCATTGTGCAGATTATCCACATAAGCAAATAAAACTGGCACGACTAATAACGTCAGTAGCGTAGAAGTCGTAAAACCTCCAATCACCGAAATAGCCATTGGACTCCGCGTCTCGCTAGCTGCCCCTAATTGCAAAGCCGTTGGCAACGTCCCCACAATCGTAGAAACTGAAGTCATCACAATCGGTCGTAAACGAGTCACTCCGGCTTCAACAATGGCTTTAAATTGAGATTGCCCATCCTCAAGTTTAATCAATGCAAAATCGACTAACATAATCGCGTTTTTAGTGACTAATCCCATCAGTAACACAATCCCAATTAAAGCAAATAGCCCTAATTCTTTCTGCGTGATTAACAATGCCAGCAACGTACCACTAATCGAGAATGGCAAGGATACTAAAATTGCCAACGGATACAGAAAATTGTTGTAAAGTAAAACGAGGATGGCATAGATTGACAATACTGATAACCCCAACGCCCCCAAAAAGCGGCTAAAAATATCCTGCATAATCTTGGCATCTCCAGCAGGTTCTTCAACCACATCGGGTGGCAAAGAAGTCAGCGTTGATAAGGCTTTCACTTTATCCATCGCATCTCCCAGCGAGATACCTTGTAAGTTTGCCTCTACCGAAACCTGACGAGTGCGATCAAAACGTTCAATCTCTGACGGACCACTACCCAACCGAATATTAGCGACTGAACTAATAGGAACCAGAGTATTATTTTGACTGGGAACTTGCAGATTTTTGAGTGTATTAATATCATTGCGAGATTCCGGGTCAAGCTGTATGCGAATTGGAATTTGCCGATCCGCTAAATTAAACTTAGCTAAATTCGACTCATTATCCCCAATCAAAGCTAACGATGCAGTACGTGCGATCGCACCCACTGAAACACCCAAATCTGCTGCGCGTTGAGGATCAGGTTCAATCACAATCTCCGGTTTCACTAAACTGGTACTTGATGTGACTTCTACCAAACCTGTAATTTCACGCATCTGCTTTTCTAACGCTTCCGCCGTTTGAGTCAGCACCTGGGCATTTTCACTCTTCAGAACTATGGATAAATCTTTACGACTACCCCCTGCACCGCCACTAGCGAAACTGATTCGCGCACCGGGAATTTCTTTAAATTCTTGGCGCATTTGTTTCTCAAATTCCTGTTGGGAAATATCTCGTTCATTCTTCGGGACTAAGTTAATGTAGAGTGTAGCTGAATTAACTTTTTCAGCGGTTGCTAGAACACTTTTAACGGCGGAATTGGCTTGTAATAATTGATTGGTTTCTTGGATAGTTTCTTCCGTTTCTTGGAGTTGAGAACCAGGAGGCAATTCAACAAAAACAGTACTTAATCCTGTATCCCCATTATTAAATAAACCTTTAGGGATTAAAGGCAATAGCTGTAAACTACCAATAAAAAATACCACAGCAATTAATAAGGCGGTAATTTTGTGCCTTAGTGCCCAAGTTAATAGAGTGCGATAGGGTTGTTGTTTGTTGTTTGTT
>DNGI01000539.1:4855-16134 GCA_003486645.1 Cyanobacteria bacterium UBA11370
TTTGTTGTTGGTTATTTGTTGATAATGAGGAATGATTTTTTCGTTTCGGTTTCAGCAAATATGCACTTAGCATTGGAGTCATTGTGCAAGCGACAAGCGTAGAAAATAAGGTCGAAACCGCAACTGTTACCCCAAACGGTTGGAAAAATTGACCCGGAATCCCGCCCATAAATGCAACAGGCAAAAATACCGCTATAATCGTTGCTGCACTTGCTAACACCGCTAAACCAATTTCTTTAGACGCTTCTAATGCTGCTTGATAGGGTGTTTTCCCCATATCCAAGTGCTGGTCGATATTTTCCACCATGCACACTGCATCATCGATTAGATTTCCAATGGCTAAGGCTAATGCTAATAACGTCATCCCGTTGAGGGTATAACCCAAGTATTCAATCACCCAAAATGTAGGGATAATTGATAACGGTAAAGCTGTCGCGGTAATAATTGTGACCCGCCAATTTCTTAAAAATAATCCTACTACAATGACGGTTAATGTACAGCCCTGAATTAATTCATCCAAGGTGGCTTCGTAGGAGTCACGAATGGCATCAGCGCGGGTAAAAATTAATTCTAATTTCACATCTTGGGGTAGAGTTTTTCCCAGTTCTGCGACTGCCTTGCGAACCCCTTCTTCGACACTAACCAGAGTACTTCCCGTACTCCGCAGTACTGAAAACGCAACCACTGATTTCCCATTAAAAAATGCTGCCTGTCGTCGTTCAGCAAAATCATCTTTAACCTCTCCCAAACTTGACAACGGAACCGTAGCACCATCGGAGAGAACAATGCGATAATTTTGTAACTCTTCAACGGTTTTCGCACTCCCTAATGTCCGAATATTTTGTTCACTACCCCCTACTGTCCCCCGTCCTCCTGGCAAATTAATATTAAAATTTCGGATTTGGTCATTAACTTGGGTGGCGGTAATTCTAAAGGCTTGTAAACGGCTAGGATCAAGGTTAACTCGAATTTCCCGATCAACTCCTCCTAATCGGTCAATTTGGGCAACTCCAGGTACACTTAGAAGGCTGCGGCTAATGGTTCGATCTACTAAATCACTTAATTCCTCAACCGATCGCTGATCCGATACAACCGCATAAGTCATAATCGAACCGCCAGCAAATTCTAAGCGCTGAATAATCGGATCGTTAATATCTTGGGGCAAACTTTGACGAATTTGAGCAACCGCATTGCGAACATCGTTCGTGGCGCGATCGCTATCGGTTCCCAAAACAAATTCAATAGTTGTCCTGGAAGTTCCCTCAGTTACTGTTGAGGTTAGTTCGTCAATATTCCCTAATCCCGCAACCGCATCTTCAATTTTTTTGGTTACTTGGGATTCCAGTTCTTCTGGTCCTGCCCCCGGTTGGGTTACGGTAATCATTACCGCCGGAATATCGATATTCGGATTACTATCAATTCCTAATCGGGTAAAGGAGATTAAACCCAGTAAGCCCAAAACCAGGAACATAACGATAGTGGGGATGGGTTTTTTGATGGACCACGCCGAGATGTTAAAAGACATCTGTTGGTTGTTTGTTGTTGGTTGTTGGTTGTTTGGAAAGGGAGCCTTAAAAAGGGAAAATTAAAATAGGAATTTTTAAGGCTTATTCAAGATTTTGTAATCACTTCAACTTTATCGCCGTCTTTGAGATAAGCCGCCCCTTTGACAATAACGCGATCGCCTAGGGATAAACCGCTTTTAATTTCGACTTGCTCACCGGATAAAAGTTCTCCGGTTTCTACTTTTTGAGCTTTCACTGTATTATCCGCTTGGAGAACGTAGGCGATCGCAGTGCGATCACCTTGGGGTAAAACGGCTTTAAATGGGACGGTTAAACCTTTCGGTGTTGAAGTAATAATGGATGCCTTTAAAAACATCCCTGGTTTGAGAGACGCTGCGGCTGATAAATCGATTTTGACCTTTGCCTGACGAGTTTTTTCATCAACCATCGGGTCAATTTCTCGGACTTTCCCCGATAGCCGCAGGTTGCTATCAGAATCAGAGGTAATTTGTACGTTTTGTCCAGGTTTAATTTGCGGGAGTTGGGTTTCAGGAACTTCGGCAATCAGTTCTAAACGCCCATTTTCGATAATTTTGAAAAGGGTTTGGGAAGGGGAACTAATATCTCCGACACGGGCATTTCGTTCTGCAACTTTACCACTCACCGGAGCCAAGACTCGTGTATCTTGTAATTGGGCAATAATCGATTGTACTTGTCCTTGAGCTTGAACCAGTTGGGCTTCGGCTTGAGTAATCACTTCTTGACGTGGCCCGGCTTCCAGTTGGGCTAGCTGCTGCTGGGCTTCTCGCAGGCGGGCTTGGGCTTGTTCGAGGGTAGAGCGACTGCTACGCTCTTGATTAAGGATTTCATCGAGGCGATCGCGTGCAATGGCTCCTTCACTTTGGAGCATTTTATTACGATTGACTCGCACTTGTGCCAACTCTAAGTCGGATTGGGCTTGAGTAACAGCCGCTTCAGCGCTTGTGACACTTTCTCTCGCACGGGCTATTTCTTCTTGGCGGGAACCTGCCCTGAGTTCTGCCAGACGGGCTTCGGCTTGGGTAACGGCGGCTTTGGCTTGGGTTAATTGGGCTTGTAAAATGGAGTCATTGAGACGTGCCATGAGTTGTCCGGCTTTGACAAAAGTACCCTCCTCAACCAAAACATCCTGAATCTGTAAGCCTGTCGCCTGGGACATTACCGGAATCATCTCAAAGGCATTAACACTCCCTGTTACGGCTAGAGTGCGATTAACCCCTTGAGTTTTTACCTCTGCGATGGTAACAGTTTGAGTCGGAGAGGCGGAGATGGCTGTAGCGGTTGTAGCGGGAGAATTTGTTGATTGAGGAGTTAAGAAACGCGTTGCCCCTAATGCTAGCGCCATCCCAATTCCCATACCTAGAAACAGCCCCCGTCCTCCCGATAGCCACTTGAATCGGGTTTTAGCCCTTTTCGGGTTTTGATAGCGCGGTATTGTTTCAAGTGCAACGATCTCGGTAGCACCTTCGGGAGTATCACTATCGGGTGCGATCGAATGATCGGTTTTGGGGATTGATAATAAGACTGCATCCTGATCTAGTTGAGATTCAGGAAGAGTGGCTCCCTTCAACTGGGCTTTTTCTCGATTTGGGGCTGTTTGGGTCACGGTTGTTCCTCGGTTACTAGTCCCGCTACGCGAGTCTGTGAAGAAAGATTACTTTCCCTTAGTATTACTTATAAATTGCCAATCGATCTTCACCTGAACGGTTGAGTTAGGTGTAGTGCATCCTGTATGGGAAGGGATATAGGTTGGTGAAAGACCGAGAGATAGAGAGAAGGTGGTCAGATTGGGTGTGGCGTGTATCTTCCCTGATAGTAAAGTTAGCAGGAGCGATCGCACTTCCTACTATTGAGTCACCCGATGGGGTGATTAATCGCTAATGGCTAATGGTCAATGGCTAATCGCTAAGGGAAGACATGCTTTTGAACAATTAGCAATCAACAATTAGCAATTAGCAATGACTATGCTGAGTATAACTATTCCAATTCCAGTATTAAACTTGGCATTAACCGTTGTAAGTTCTTCAATGATTTGCCTTGCCAAGGTATCCCCTGAGAACCTTGAACAACAATTTTAATCGTCTTTTTTTGACGCACCTTAATTACGAACTTGGACAACATACTAATCCCTGAACTGTTGAGAAATTCTAGTTCTCGTAGATCCAAGGTAATCATAGGTGGCTGACTATCCGCCACTTCATTAAGCAGTTCCACAATGGGAGCATACTCGTCCATCCCACTTAGCCGGAGTGAACCTTTGCAATTAATACTTGAAGTAGCCGTATCATAATATACACTATAGCTATCGGTCTTAATTTCCATCGCCCCAGATCCTTCGACATTATTGACCACCGAACTTACGGAACTTACCTATACCGCCAACTGTACCATTGTGGTGACAGTGATGACTTCTGGCTCCTTTTGAACGAACTCAAACTTCCAGCCTACCTTAGCTAGATAATCATTCATCATGGTTAAGAAACCTAACCGGGATGATGTGTTAGTGTCGTCTTCTGCATTTTTTTCTAACTGACGAATATACAATTCTTCTGGCTCCGAAGTTGTTAATTCTTGAATATAGGTCTGAAAATCAGCGAGACTTTGGGGAGGGATGCTGTTGGTTGTGAGGAACACCAATTTATCAGCATGTAACTGGAGTGAAATACTAATCGGCAGTTGTGATCTCTCGTCGTTAAACTTCATGGCATTCTCTAACAACTCATTAGCAATGTAGCTCACTGCACCTTTGATTTCTTGATGTTTAGCGATCGCTTCTGGGTCTTTTTCGTGACTCGGAAAAAAAGACATTAAATAGTACGCCATAAAATCAGCCGATAAGCCATTGTTCTGCCACCGCTGCTGTAAGGGAACCGAACTAGGAGAAAATTGGAGGGCTAGGTATTCCTGACTGGGTGGCAAATCTTCATTGAATTCTCCGAATAGTTGAATCATAGGTTTTGTGTTTGTCCGGGGTTGGTTGTTGGTTGTTGGTTGTTGGTTGTTGGTTAGTGGTTGTTGGTTGTTAAGCGTTATGTGATGTGTGAATAATCATTCTAAATAAAATTTATCCCCTTCTCACCCTCACGGGTTAATGGTTAATACCTAAAACAAACAACAAACTTTTTATTTCTGTTTAAGTACTAGCAACGTGATATCGTCATATACTTGTTGATCGCCGATATACTGCCGTAAATCCTCCATAATCGCCTGCCTAATTTCCTGAGCTGGCTGTTGCCAGTGCCGAGTCAGGACTTCACACAGTCGTTCAATGCCATATTGCGCTTGATTAATATTTTCCGCCTCCGTAATTCCATCTGTGTAGAGTACCACGACATCCCCTGGCTGCAACTGCACTTCCGTATGAGTAACGAAATCAATAATGTCAGCTTCTAGACCAATAGGGAACCCTAAATCCAGGGTGTCAATCCGCTCAATCTCACCCCCAGAACGAACGATAATCATCTCTTCGTGCTGTCCACTCAAAGACAGTCGGCGATCGCAATAATCTAATAAGGAGAGAGTCAAGTTTTTATCTGAACCCATTCGCTGCACGTTTTGATAGATCGTGCGGTTGAGGATATCTAAGAATTTTCTGGGATCAGTCTCGTTCCCCTCTAGCAATGTTCGCACCGCCGTTTGTACCATAATCATCAATACCCCACTCTCTAACCCGTGTCCGGTTACATCACCAATGCCGATTTTGACTCGACCATTATTAGACTGGAGTACGTCGTAGTAATCACCGCCGACTTCCGTTGCAGGTTCCATAAAGCCTGCAATTTCTAATCCAACAATAGACTTCAATTCCTCATCTTTTGGTAAAATCATCTGTTGGAGGCGGCGTGTCACCTCTAACTCAGCACTCATGCGAACATTTTCGGCTTTGAGCAAATCGTTAAGGGTGGTAATTTCTTGGTTCGCTTGGGCAAGTTGAGCGGTGCGTTCCTCAACCCTGGTTTCTAACTCTTCATTTGCCTCTTTGAGAGCATTCTCACTCGCTTGCAAGGCGGCGGTTGCTCGTCGGACTGCCTCTCGGAGTCGTTCTGGAGCGCTGACTAAGATAAATACTAACGCTCCAGCTAACAAAGCGACCAAAGTCCCCCCGATCCACAACCATCTCGAAATTGGCGCACTCGTTGGCCATCCTGCGGTAGGAATTGCGGCTAACTGCCAAGAACCATTGGGTAGTGTCACCTCTAAAAGGACTGGATTTTGTTTTAAGATATTGGGATTGCCAAAAAATACCTCTCCAGAAGTGCCTAGAGCATCTTTCCCACGAATAACGTACTGGAGTTCAGCCGACTGATCGAAAAGTCCAGCCTCTTTAAATAAGGTATCCCGGTCAAAACCGATACTCACCAACCCCCAGTTCGGGCCACTTTCGGGCGGTTTATCTGGAGGGGTGAGAAAAATGGGGGTGCGGCTAATAAATCCCCAGTTTCCTTTCGGAACTAATTTAACTGGCCCTGCAAAAACGGTACTTCTGGTATCAATTGCCCTCTGGAACGCCTCCCGTTCTTCGGGAATGGACATGGGGTTAAACCCAATCGCCTTTTCATTTCCTTTCAAGGGATAAATATGGCTGACGATCCCGTTTTTATAAAGGGCTAAGAATTCCGTACCCTCTTGCTGGGGGGCAACAACGCTAGCAAGGCGTTCAAATTCCTGCTGGGTCAGATTTGCGTTGATGGTTGAGACATAAGCCAATATCCCCCGTGTCACAAATAATCGCTGGTTTAAGGCGACTTCAAGCCTAGCTCTGGTGGTACTAATTTTATTGAGTACATCGCCACGAGTTTGATCGAGAAACTGTTTTTTTTCTGAGCGTTCCAACGTCCAAATCACTGCCAACACAAGGGCTATAGTGAATGATGCCGCAAAATAGGGCAACAGACGAGTGTTAAGCTGTGAAACCCAGCCGTTTGGATGTCTCATCAGAACACCTCCGAAGTTAGAAACTCTGTGTCTAGGCTTCGCCTCGCTTCGCTAACAGACCAGAGAGGAAAACGAGATAGCCGTTTTAACGGCCTACAAATTGCTATAATTAGTGTTAGCAATGAACTCATCACTGCACCGTTAACTAGTCGGTAGGCACTTCCCTTGTGGATACTTCGCCGCCAGGTTTGCAGTAACGTCAGGGGTCTGAAATAAACGCAAATGAGGGAGCTACAAACCGAACCTAGACAACGACATAGAAGTAGGGGGTTCCAAGGCTGAATCCTACCTTGGGTAAAACTTCTAAGGTGCGTGTGAATACAAGTAAGCTCAATGGAGCAATCCGGAGAGTCTAGCGGCAATTGACACCACCGTGATGCAAAAAACCTTCGTTTAACTGTTGAATTGGTGACGCTGTATTGCATAAATACTTGACCGTTTAATGGTGAAAACTTTTGAGGGTGAGTATGGTTCAAGAATTGGCTATGGAGTCTTTTCTTCTTAAGCAAGAATCTGCGTGTCTTTAGACCGCAGAGTGTCAAGAAGTCCAGTCTGTCCTTAGTCCTTAGAGGATATCCCAACCCAAAAGTAAATTTACTCCCTTTTAGCCTAAGCAAGAGTCATTAGGGGGCGAGGGAGTAAAGGATCTGACATCGCAGATGCCAAGTCCCTTAAGGCAGATTTGTCGGGAATTTTGGCAACTTAGATTAATTATTCAAGGTAACTGGCTCGGATTCCAGAAGATTTATTGATTTTCATCTATAGCATTGGCTGTTCAGATCCCCGACTTCTTGAAGAAGTCGGGGATCTTGGGGTTTAGATCGAAGTCAATATTCTCCTTGGCAGTAATCCTCTTTCTTGAACCTGCGACCAAGTGAGGTTACTTTCAACATAAGTTTTAGCCAGATTGATAAGGAGTTGAAGGTAGTTATTGCCCTCGGCTTGGGTCATCATAGTATGAGGGATATTTAATTCTTCATCAAAGCAATAATACCAGGATTTCGGCTGATATTGACTGACTGCTTCAAATAATTCTCGATGCTCCTCAAGTCGGGTGGCGCGATCGCTTTCACTGGAAATGATTAACATAGGAGCGGCAGGTGTAGTTTTGGCACGTTCAAGAATCTCCTGTCCTATATCTAGAAAAACTCGTAGGGCGGGAATACGAAAACCCTCATATCCAAAGTTACCGGGATTATCTTTATTAAGCCATTCGTAGTAAAACGGCAGAAGTTCTACTAGCCAATCTACCAGTATATTATTACCACTAAAATAAGGGGCAAAGAGTAGACTACGATTAATTTCTTGGGGATATTCGAGGGCTAACCAAGCGGCTAAATTTCCGCTCCCTGATAATCCCCCAATAATAACATCTTGCCCTAATAATTTGGCTTTTTCTAGCCAGTCTTGCACAAATTGTAGATAAATTTGAGGGTCTTCGGGTAGGGGAGGAGGATTATCCCCATTCCAATCTCCAGCGATACCATGACCCGGTAGTAAGGGAATCAGGACATTATAGCCTGCTTCAAAAAAGGCTTTTCCCAATGGCTCAAACTGATATGGTCCAGCGGTAAATCCGTGGAAGAACAGGCAAACTTTTGGGGTGGGATCGGGGTGAAAAAAGAATTGCGATCGGCATTTTTCGTTCTGGAGTGGTAGCGCCTCCTCACGAGTTTTTGCTTGGTTTAGGATGGCAGTTGTTGTAGTGGAATAGTTCAACATATTAGTGTTCTATCAATGGGTAGGTTCGGTTAAATTTTAACTGAAGAGTATAAGATTAATTTTCTGCCATGGGAAAGAGTCTTTGATGATTCGAGAGAAAGAGGTCAGAAAGACTTTAGCTGATTTAAAGTAGAAGGATAGACCTGAAATAGGGATAGTTTAGGAGATTCGGGTATGCTAAATAGATTTAGAAATAACAGTCTTGAAACGAGCGATCGCCTGAGTAGATCCAGCTTTACCTCCAGGTTAGGCAACATCAAAGTATTCCTGATGTTAGGACTTCTAAGTGTACTTCTTCCAGGTTGCACTATCGGTCAAACTAACGCAACTGTCTTAGGAATGAATCCAGCGATGCAAAGTGCGACAACCTTAGATGATGCTGTAGACGATCCGAATGAAGTAGTTGGTCAAATTGTGACTGTCGATGGAGAAGTTGGAGAAGTTGTTGGTTCGGATAGCTTCATGATTAAACACAATAAATTCTTGGGTAGCGATCGCGTATTGGTAATCGAATCTGATCCTGAAATTCAGCTTGTTGAGGGGAATTGGGTACGGGTAACGGGTGAGGTTCGTTCTGTAGTTGTTTTAGAGAGTGATGAAAGAGACTTAAATGTTGAAGATGAACAGGAAGCTGTAATTGTAGCTGAGTCAGTTGAACTGTTAGCAGTGGATTGAGAAAGTTTTAAATAGAGTTAATCCAAGGCGTTATACCAAATCCGGTTTAAAGATCCCTTTCTACAATCAATGGTAGAGACGTTGCATTGCAACGTCTCTACAAGGTTTTGGCAACCTTGATTAAAGGGTGTAGATTAACCAGATTTGGTAGGAATTGTAAATTTGCTAATAGTTAAGTGAACAGGGTATTTTTCACTGCTTATACCAAATCCGGTTTTAAAATCCCTTTTTACAACAAACGGTAGAGACGTTGCATTGCAACGTCTCTACAGGGTTTTTGCAACCTTGATTAAAGGGTGTATATTAACCGGATTTGGTATTAACAAGAAAAAGGTAATGATTAGCTCTAAATCCAGAAGTCGGGTTTCTTGAAGAAACCCGACTTCTCAATCCTGCACCTTTTAGGATTACGTGAACTAGCGTGGTGAGCGACTTGTAATTCTCTCTAATGTATCGTTTTGTAGAATAAATTTTCTTCGTCCCAACCTCTTCTTACCACCTGGAAAATTATGTAACAAGGTGTAGAAACAAGGGATAATAAATAGGGTTAGGAGGGTAGCGAGAGATAAACCGGAGAAGACGACAATTCCCAACGGTTGCAGAAATTCCGAACCTTGTCCTATTCCTAACGCTAAAGGAAATAGTCCTAAAACCGTTGTAATTGTTGTCATCATAATGGGTCGTAACCGTTGGGGAGCGGCTTTTAAAATTGCTCGTTGACGACTAATGCCTTCCTGTTCATAAATTTGGTTCGCTAATTCAACCATAATGATGGCATTGTTAACTACAATTCCTACCAGTAGAACCGCACCAACAACTACTGTCGCACCAATAGCCGTTTGGGTGATATAAAGACCAAAAATTCCACCAGCAAGGGCAAGGGGTACGGTGAGCATAATCACCAATGGATCAATCAATGAATTATATTGCACTGCCATCACAACAAATACTAAAAAGGATGCTAATCCTCCCAAAACTTTAAGAGAGTTTTGTAACTGTTGATTGGTTTGGCTAATGGAACTGGGTAGGATAGTAACACCATCCGGTAAATCGATTTGGTTTAATATAGAATTAGTTTGGGCGATCGCACGACTCAAACTTGCTCCTTCATTTAGGGTTCCAGCAATTAGGAAAACCTGGCGTTGGTTAATGCGTTGAATTTCTCCAGGTGCTTGATCGGTTTCAATCCGTGCTATATCACCTAAACGAATTGGACTGTTATTATTTAGTAATAACGGCAACTGCTCTAACTGGGATGCTCGTTGTATCTCTTCTTGCTTTAACTGTACCCGGACATCCACTAAGCGATCGCCCCGTTGTAGCTGAGTCGGAACTGAACCTTCAATCGCGGTTTGAATCGCATCACCAATCTCTTGTGCGGTTAAATTAAACTGTGCAACTCGTTCCCAATCCGGTCGAATTTGTACTTCGGGTTGTCTCGCATCTGCGTCTGGACGAAAACGAGCTAAAGTAACTTGTTTATCTAGTGCTTGTAGCACTGTACGCCCTGTTTCCTCTAGCTTTTGGGCATTGATTCCCTGAAGAATAATATCAATATCAGCACCACGAACCGGGGAATTACTAAGGATAATACCCCGCACTTCACCGGGACTTAAACGGAGGCGAGTCTCGACTAAATTAAGCTGATCTAATTCTTCAGTTAGGCGTTCACTAAATGCCTCAACATCCGTATTAGGTTTTAGGGCGATTGTACTGCTACCACGCAGGGGATTTTCTGAAGTATTGCTGCCAAAAATAAAGCCGCCGGACGTTGTAAAGATATACTCGGTTTCCGGTTGAGCTAAAAGAATTTTATCAACAGCAGTCATAATTTCTCGGTTTCGTTCCAACGTTGTCCCCGGAGGAAATTGCGCTCTTAATATTGCTTGTCCGGTATTAATTTTGGGCAGAATTTCTTGAGGAATTTGACCTGATAAAAACGCACTACCACCACCGAGAATTAAAAAGGCGATCGCAATCACTAGAATTCGAGACCGTACAACGACTCTGAGAAAACGTCCATAACTTCTAGTCACTGCCTCAAACCGTTCATTAAATTCTCGTAATAGCCAAAATTCACCAACACGACTCGACCAACGGATTCCTAACAGTCGTGATGAAAGCATCGGTACAACAGTCAGCGCAACGACTAACGATGCTGCTACTGCAAAACTAATGGTGAGAATTAATTCATTAAATAATAGTGAGAAAAAGCCACCAATTAACAGAAATGGCAGTACTGCTACCAAGTTAGTTGTAGTAGACGCAACCAGTGCAGATTCGACTTCTCGACTGCTACGTTCCGCCTGCAAAATTAGGGGAATAGAAGGAGAGGGGGGGATAGGGTGAGGTGATTTCGATTCGTTGGTTGGCGGGTTGGTTCTGGAGGGATTGAGTTCTGCA
>DNGI01000540.1:0-18510 GCA_003486645.1 Cyanobacteria bacterium UBA11370
ATGAGTATGAGAACCGCTATAGATTACTAATGAATGGTGATATGGGGTTGATTTGAGTGGTTTAGAATGTAAGTTGGCGGACTGTACCATCATCTGTAAAGCGCTGTTCGCCAATGCCCACAAGTTCCACTATTATTTCACGCGCTGGAGGTGTCCAGTTCCCCTGACGTTCCCCAATTTCTACAATCGTTTGTTGTCCTTCTAAACGAACACGATAGGTTGTAGTACAGAAAGCCCCACTTTTATACTCAAAGCTATGACCATCATCTTCATAAAACGTTAACTCACCCGTACCCCTCCAAATTCTTAGGGTTAGCTGATCTAAGGGACGTTCATCAACATACTGCATTACGGGTGCTATTGGTATAATTGCACCTGCACGGACATATAAGGGCATCCGTTCTAGGGGTGCGTGTGCCAAGATATGGGTTGAACCATCAAATGCTTCACCACTCCACCAGTCATACCAACGACCTTCCGGTAAATAAACTACACGACACTCCTCTCCTGGACGGTAAATGGGTGCAGCTAGCAGTGAAGACCCTAACATCACTTGGTCAGAAAGTGTAAATGTTTTAGGGTCATTGTGATAATGGTATAACAGAGGTCGGAGAATAGGTGCGCCAGTGGTTGCGGCTTCCCAGAATAGGGTGTAAATGTAGGGAAGCAGTTGGTAACGGAGTTCGATATACTCGCGGCAAATTTTCTCCACGCGATCGCCAAATACCCACGGTTCATGCCTTGCTGTACTCATTGCCGAATGTCCCCGCATTAAGGGGTAAAGCATTCCCACTTGCATCCAACGCGCAAACAGTTCCCCTGTGGCATTCCCCGCAAACCCACCAATATCAGCACCCACAAAGGCAACACCGGATAAACCCAAATTACATAACATGGCTAAGGACATTTCCAGGTGTTCCCACAAGGATTGATTATCACCTGTCCATACTGCTGACCAGCGTTGGATACCCGCATAACCGGAACGGGTTAGTACAAATGAACGCGCATTGGGGCGTAATTCTTCTAGCCCTTTGTAACAAGCTTGTGCCATCATTTGTCCGTAGAGGTTGTGGACTTCCCAATGAGTTGTTTGTTCGTCATGTGGCCCTTGGGGAGTCTCTGGGGGAAACCAGATTTTTTCACCTTCATCACCAAAGGGTCGATCATCGATGGCTGGTTCGTTCATGTCGTTCCATATACCAGCAACACCGAATTCTGTCAAGCTTTTATGCAAACTGCCCCACCACTCCCGGACATCAGGGCGTAGAAAATCAGGAAAGACGGATTTTTCAGGCCAAACATAGCCGTGAAAGAGCTGACCATCTATTTTACGGACAAAATAGTCGTTTTTTAATCCTTCGTCAAAGACTTGATAATCTGCTTCTGGCTCATACTTAACGCCAGGGTCAATAATGGTTATTGTCTTAAAGCCATCCTGCTTGAGATCGCGCAATAATTCTTTATAATCACCAAAGCGTTTAGGACTCCAGGTAAAGACTCGGTAGCCTCTCATATAATCAATATCGAGATGGATCACATCACAGGGAAGGCAGCGATCGCGGAATTCACGGGCAAGTTCGCGCACGACACTATCCGATTCGTAACTCCATCGGCATTGCTGATACCCTAGTGACCATTTGGGGGGTAAGGGCGTTCGACCCGTTAGTTCAGTGTAGGTATTGAGGATTTTGGCAGGTTCAGGACCATAGATAATGTAGTAGTCTAGTTCAGTACCCCGTGTTTCCATCCGCCAGACACCGGGTTGCTTTGCACCAATATCAAACTGACTCCAAAAGGTAGTATTGAAGAAAAGCCCATACCCAATCCCTGGACGTAATGCCATAAAAAAGGGAATGGCTTGGTACATATTATCGGTTAGTACCCCGTAATCCAGGGAGTCAACTGTCCAGTTGGTTTGGACTTTAGAGAGTTTATCGAGTAACCCAGTGCGTTCACCGAAACCATAGAAATGTTCGTCAGCTTCAATGCGTTTCCAAGCTGCAACTGCACCACTTCGCCAACCCATGACTAACTCGGTGTCTTGGGCAAAGGGATGTCCGGTTGAGTCGAAGAACTGAATCCGACAAGGATTACGGTTAACAACAATACGTAATTGTTCTGTGTTAATTTCTACCGTATCGGTTGTTTCTCGCACCTCAAAGGGTACTGTAGACCATTGTTCATCCGCCTGCGCCACTGCCCAAGATCGATGGGGTAGAAATTCTCCAGTCGGTGTCATCCGTACCCGAATTAAATTCGGTGCGAGTACAGTAATCGTTAGACAGGGTTCGCCACAGTTAAAGCGTATCTGGCGATCATCCTGTTGTATTGCTTGTACTGCCCCGATAGTTGACCAAGGTTGTTTGGTTGTGTGCAGTTGTCCGAAGTATTGCGGCATAGTCCCAGATAGAGAAAACAGTTTATAGCAGTTCTCAATTCGATGAGGTACAAATTTCTTGGTTTTAGGGAGTGGGGAGTGGGGAGTGGGGAAGAAAATTAAGTGTACCTCACCCATTTGAGAAAGGCTATAGTTTATTTTATTGATGTTTGCGATAGTGAGGGTAAAATGTTCCAAACCTAACCTTTGTTTGCCATCAGGTTATTAACTTCGTTGATGTTAGTTGCTCCTTCTTCAACAATTTGGTTGTTTTGTATTGCCGCCTTGTCAGTTAATGCGGTTAATCCAGAGGGTGATAGAGACGAATAGCTATCTTTGCCTAAAGCGCGATCAGTTCCAATACCGCCCGGTTCCGGCAATAAGGTGTTGAAAAATGCCAGTATTGTTGCCGTCAGTCCTGGAAATAGGTCGTGAAACTTAGCCGCAATTTGCGCGGTCATCGATAGTACAACTTCCCCATCACCATACTGACAAGCTGCAATAATTTGACGCGCTGCACGTTCAGCACTCATGGAAATAATCGGCAGAGAATCGCTAAGACTAAACCAGGTGTATTCAGCGCGATGCTGACTTTTGAAAACCGCATTGTATGGGCTACCTGTACGGATTAAACCAGGACAGATAGTGGTTACAACGATACCGTATGACGCAAGTTCCGCCCGCAATCCTTCAGAAAATCCGGTCAACGCAAACTTACTGGCGCTGTAGGGTAATAGATGTGGTGGTGAAACTTTACCACCGATAGATGAGATATTAACAATACGACCCTCGTGTCGTTGACGCATTTCGGGCAGTAGGGCAAGGGTTGTATAAAGAGGTGCCCAGAAATGGATTTTCATGGCAGCTTCGTAGTCTTCAATCGTCATTGTCTCCATTGGACCAACAGCGATCGCACCTGCATTATTGATCAGGACATCAATCTGACCAAAGCGCGATCGCACCGCCTCCACCATCTGGTTAACCTGTTCTCTATCAGTGACATCACAGGGTATTGCCAGCACATCCGCACCGCGATCAACCAACTCTTTCCGGGCACGTTCCAATCCGGCTTCGTCACGGCCACAGATGGCTAAATGCGCTCCTTTTCGTATCAATTCCCGTGCCATTACTAAACCCAAACCCCGTGATCCACCTGTAATTAACACTGTCTTGCCGTTGAGATCATATTTATTCCACCAACGCACAAGGGCACGTATAGAAAATAAAATACCTACAACTATTGCAACAACTAAGAGTGGATTATTGTTCAGTTCGTTCATTAGTCCTGTTTCCCATGCACACCACCCCACGCTAAAGCAATTTAAAATTCACCTATTGTTGAACTGAGTGATATCAACTGTTTCAGCATTTGCCCTAATTCAAGTTGAAAGCATGGCAGCTTAATCACACCTTTGCACAATTTACCTCTGCGGCGTGAGCTGCTCATCTATCTACAGGAATGAATCAATGTTAAGCCAATGGATGAGCGGGAATACTTAATAACTCCACAAGATCAGCCGCTTTAAGAAATTCAAAATTCTTGCATGGGCTATGCTAACAAAATTATCAAAGTCTTAGCTCCGAATACTCCCTTCGCCATCTGTTAGTGTAAGGTGGAGGAGTACTCGAAAGAGTGATACTGGGGACAGTGCCTCAGCGTCACCACCTTTGCATGATGAGCGTTCAAAAGCGATTGAGGTATAGGAGATGAGTTTTGTAACTCTAACCCGTGATGAAGAAACAGAGCTTCAAGAAATCCAATTGGCTCGGCAATCTTTAGAACGCTTTTTTTCCTCGCCTTCAGGAAAAGCAGGAATAGCAGAATTCTATACAGAGCTAGCGCAGTCTGAAGGTTCTACTTTGGAAGTTGTACAAAGTAAGGCGCTTGCTGCTATTGATGAGCTTACAAGAGCATTTTGGGTTTTAGACCGAACTTCAAAGCGTGCTGATAAGGTTATTAGGTGGAGCGAAAATCAGATGAAACAAGCTGTTAGTCGCTCAGAGCAAGAGATAATTTTAAATAGAGTCAATAGAGTTAATCATAGGATTTACAGCAAGTTTGTTAAAATTTTTCAGTCTATAGCAAGGATTGTTGATGCAAGTTGGAATTATCTTCCAGTTGAGCTGCAAGTAATGACTGAATCTCTTGCTAAACGTTTGTATTTAAGAGAACAGTCAATTCTTCTGAGTAATCTACATGATGACTATTTTAGGATTGTGCCACCTAATTTCCGTGAAACCCTAAAAGGTTTGATATTCTTAGTATTTGACACGGCTGAACGAAATAAAGGGAACCGAAAACTAGAGCTATTCAAGTTATTTGAAGGTAATGAGAAGATATCTCGGTTGCAGGCAGAAGCTAAATCTCCGTCTAAAACCGAGGTTGGCTTAACTGAAATCAAAGAAGTCGTGCAAAAGCTGGCTGAACTACCGAATGTTGAGCAAGTAAGAGCTATAGCTAACAATCCCAATAATTTATGTGAAGTTACTTTTGAGGTACTTCCTTCTAATATTAACTCTCCGCGAAACGGAGAGCTTGCAAAAAAAGCAATATCTTTAGTGATTGATGCCGAATGGAAATTATCAGACATTACCAATAATGAGAGCTGGTTATTTGGCGTTCAAATGGTTGGAGGATTTGAATTTAATCCGAATGAAAACAGAGTAGTGGCATCCAGCTATGTGCAGCCCTAGCGTCTACCGTAGGCAAGCCGAGTCAAACGAACAAACGGCTCTTGCCGCTAAAAATGGCTTTCCAGATTGGGCTGTTATTATGTGTTTCTATGCTGCCTTGCATTGGGTTAATGATTATGCTTTTCACCAAAGGGAAATAGAAGAATTAGAGGGAACTGATGACAAGGACAGTTCTCAAAATCTTCATAAACTCCGCCGATTGTATGTCAAAAAAATTTCCAGAATAAATAACTGGCGTGACTTGGAGGAAGCTTATGAACTTCTCTTTAGAGCAAGTATGACTGCTAGGTACTTGAGGGGATTAGAAAGTTTAAATCGTACTGCTAGAGAGCATTATTCCAACAACAAGAGTTTCGTCCAAAATTGCTTTGACTACTTAGCAATAGTTAAAAGCAGGCTTTCATAGATGCACAACCACCTAACTTACCTCCGGAACCAGAATACGTCCGGTGAAACCCGATCGCCCATACCTTTCAATCACCTCTCGACTAATCCCATCCACCTTCCCAACCTCAACCAAAGCCACACAAGCACCTCCGAAACCCCCACCTGTCAGACGTGCGCCGAATACTCCGGGCGTTTCCTGCAATATCGCTACTAACCGATCTACTTCTGGTACAGAAACCTCGTAATCATCGCGCTGACTGGTGTGCGACGCATTCATCAGTTCACCAAAGCGTTTAGCGGATACTCCCTGTATAGCCTCAAGCACTCGGTTATCCTCGGTGACGACATGACGCGATCGCTTCCGCAGTGGTTCAGGTATCGATTCTACAGCTTGCGGATGGGTGATATCTCTAAGCGCTTTAACTCCCAATAACCGTGCAGCCTCCTCACATTCAGCACGACGCTGGTTATATCCGCTCCCTGCTGCTAGCGAGTGATGAACCCCACTATCGATGACCAGAATTTCTGCCTCTGCTGGAAACGGTAACACTCGACGCTCAAGCGTGCGGGTATCCAAAAATAGCATAGAATGCGTGTCAGCTAAACTCGCTGCCATTTGATCCATGATGCCGCAGTTTAAACCTGCATACTGTATTTCTGCTTGTTGTCCGAGTTGGGCGATTTGGACATCATCGAGAGGGAGGGAAAGAAGCGATCGCAACCCCCTCAGAGTCGCCACTTCCAAAGCCGCACTGCTAGATAAACCACAACCTATTGGTACAGAGGACGTAACGTGTACATTAACAGGGGGTACGGTGTACCCTTCCCGTTCTAAAAGCCGAATACATCCAAAGAGATAACTGGCAAATCCAGAGGGTGTATGATGACCTTCTGAAATAGTTACTCGTTCGTCCAATTCCACTGAGTAAAAGTGGTGCAGTCCATCCTTGCTGAACCCCAGTTGCACCGTAGTCTGTTGGGGAATAGCCGTTGGTAGTACAAATCCGTCGTTATAATCGGTGTGTTCACCGAGTAGATTCACCCGTCCTGGCGCACTGGCTTCTGTTTCAGGTGATGCACCAAATATTTGCTGAAAGTTCATCATGGCTTGTTGAGAAAAAAGGCTATTTTTTCAGTAATCCAACTCTTTCAAACAGTCGCACTTTTAGTACAGAATGCTATAGATCTGCAATCATGTGGGCAACTACTTTTGTAACCACTGTTAAATTTTGTGCCAAAGTAGCCTAACCACTCGGACAGCAAGTTTTGATAATAACTAAATCAATTTGAGAAGCTAAGTTCCATCGAATCTGAAGTGGACAGCGTTACAACTTATCCTGTTTGAGCCGTTGAATCGACACTTGAATAGCAAGAGCAACTAAACCAATCGCTACAATACCAAAAATAGTGGTAGCGAGGGTACTGATACCGACGACTAGGGTACGAACTGCGATCGCAATATTGACCGCTGTTATATTGCTAGTGGGTAAGGGTTTATTCGCAAACGTTTGAGCAATAGAAGAGGTTAGAGCGTAACATCCAATCGTAATTGTTGCTGAAATTAATGCCGCAATCAAACAACGTAATGGTCCAGGTAATGTTTGAGTCGTACTTACTGACTCAGTATTTGTATTGGAGTTGGTAGTGGGAGTTGGATTACTCATCGATTTAAAGGGTTGTTCTATTAACAGCTTAGGCAAATTTAGGCTCTAATATTAACCCAAGTTGCTAGATATCGTGTTGGTACTGCTAATGCTAATAACGTAAGTTGTGAGTTATCAACTAAGGGATGGCTAATGGCTAATGTCTAATGGCTCATTGTTCAAAAGCCTGTCTTCGATTAACGATTAGCCTGTCTTGCATTAGCAATTAGCAATTAGCACTGATAACTGATTTAATGCTTCATGGTCTATGTTCCATTCTCTATCGGAATCAACTTGTAATCCGTGATATCAATACATGAGCCAATGTAGCCCGCCAGATTGCCATCTGGTGTAAACCGGGGAACCCCTGTATCTAATATCCAACGATACTCACCATCCGCACGTTGCAAGCGGTATTCCCGGCGGAATTCGTGACAATTTTTGAAAGCAGATAGATAAGCTCCCAAGCATTGCTGCAAATCCTCTGGATGTACACTTTCTATCCAACCATTGCCCAGTTGTTCTTCTAAGGTACGTCCAGTAAAGTCCAACCACGGTTGATTAAAAAACATACAACAACTATCCGGATCTGACATCCACAGCATGACAGGGGCATGATCCGCCATCGTCCGAAACCGCTCCTCACTTTCTCGCAGGCGGTCTTCAACCTGTTTACGATCTGTGATATCAGTACTCGAACCCATTAGGCGATGAGCTTTGCCATTGGGATTTCGGACGGTGATCCCACGGGAAAGAAACCAGCGGACGCTTCCATCTTTTGAAAGCATTCGGTGTTCGATTTCGTAGTGAGTGGTTAACTCCTTGAGATGAGCATTAATTTCATGTCTCACTTGTTCGCGATCGCCTGGATGGATAAGCTGAAGCCACGCCTCCCTCGTATTGGCAATCTCCTCATCCCGATAACGGAGCATCGCTTTCAAGTTAGGAGCCAGATACAGTTCATCGGTTTCGATGTTCCAATCCCAAATCCCCACCTTACCAGCACTAACGGCTAAAGTATATCGCTCCTCACTGGCCTGTAAAGCGGCTTCAGTGCGCTGATGTTCGGCAATTTTTGCTTCGAGGAGTGCATTGGTTTGTGATAACTGAGTGGTTCGTTCTTGCTCTCGTTGTGCGGATGCGCTTTCTAGCTGCTTGCGCTGGCTGATATCCCGCTCGATCGCCATCCAGTGGGTATAAGACCCATTTTCATCCACAACGGGCACAATATTCAATTCGACCCAAAACTCAGAACCATCTTTGCGGTAGTTAATTAACTCGGCTCGGATTGGCTCCCACCTTGAGAGTGTATCTCGAATTTTATCGGCTTGAGCGCGGTCGGTCTTGGGTCCTTGTAAGAATCGGGGCGTTTTGCCAATGACTTCCTCAGCCGTGTAGCCTGTCATCCGGGTAAAGCCTTGGTTGACATATACGATACGAGGCCCTGGTTTGTCAATGGGTTCGGCTTCGGTAATGACGATCGCATCATTAGCATTAAATACGGCTGACTCTAATAACCGCAAGCGCTCCTCGGCTTGTTTGCGTTTGGTAATATCGCGGATAAAACTCAACGAGACTAAGCGATCGCGGTACTCAATAATCCGTGAACTAACTTCCACCAGCATTTGACTACCGTCTTTACGCCGTAGAGCGTGTTCAAAGATAATACTACCCGTTGCCTGGAGCTGCTGGTTAATCAGATTTTGGCGGTCATCAGCGAGGGGCGCTTCAATATCTTTGGTCTTTAAATTGAGCAGTTCTTTGCGAGTATATCCCAGTCGCCTTGAGGCATTTTGGTTAGCGTCCAAAATCGCGCTGGTGGATAAGTCAATGATAAAGATTGAGTCGTTGGCGTATTCAAACAAGTGACGATAATTGGCTTCGGATTCCCTCAGCGATTCTTCGACTTGTTTGCGTTCAGTGATATCTCTAGCGGTGCAGATTACAGCTTCCACACTACTGTTAGCTCCCATAATTGGACTCAGAATGTATTCATAGTGACGCACACCATTCAGAGTTGGGTAGCTGATTTCATCGGTCAAAGGTCGTCGGGTTGCAAAGACGACTTCCCGTTGGTTTTCAAATAGTTCTAGCCCTTCGGGGGGTAGAGTAAGTTCGTGACCTGCCTTGCCCAAAATTTCTGCCTGGGGTAAGCCAAACAGTTGAGCGATCGCCAAATTAACGTAAGTAAATCTGCCCATCCGATCCAGAACGCAGATCGGATCGGGAGAGGCGGAGAGTACCTGGTCGAATATTCTGGCTTGTTGCTGAATCCTCGCTGCCAGTTCTCGCAAATCGGATTGATCCTGGGGCTGATCTGGGGGAATCTCCCCTTGTAGGTCAAACTGAGTCCCTACACGAGAGGTTTTCCACCCGTCACCCTCACCCACTGTCTGAGTGTAAGACACTTGTCGGGATTCCAACCCATTCGCACTTGCCTGCTTCACCCCTGAACTGCTTTGATTGAGCGGGGTTTGAGCCGAGGACTTTTGCGTGAGTTGATTGAGGTGTTCGTTGAGCTTCCGATATTTCTTTTGTAACTCATTGAGTTGATGTTGCAGTTCTTCAACGGTTGCTGAACGCGGTTCACTCGACGGCAAGCCAAATGCCTGTTTCAGCGCTTCAACTACTACTGCCGTGCGATCGCGGCCTGTCGTCTCAGCCCGATACCGAATCTCCTGAGTCAGTTGCTCTGGAAGTCTAAATGTCGCTATTTTACTGACCATTGTTTAATTTATCTTAATCTTTTGAGTTCACCCGTATTACCAACCGAACGTCGGTTCTCTAAGCGAGAAACCTTGCCGTTAGCCAGTTGTATGATAGTGAGGGTTCAACTCTCTGGGCTACCGAAATTGCTTTTTATCAAACGTCAGGGCTAGCAAGGTCTACTCATTGTTTCAACTATAACCGTTAAACCTCACAGATGAGATTACGGTTATCACTCCTTGTAGTTTATGAGAACTACTCCTTGCCTGTGGGGTATGGTATTACACGTTGACCCCACCTCCTGGTATAAACTTTTCACTCGTCATGGGATTTAAGATTAGAAGCTTGACTAAGTGTGGGGTTTACTAGTGCAGCATGGCGGAAATAACCCACCAGCTAAAATCTCCCCCTTGTCCCCCTTGTCGCTGACAGGTGGTCACTTTCCTTCTGCCGGGATGCACTAGTTAAACGGTTTGACTAGCCGATTTCCAAGCTTCAGGGGTATAAGTTTTCAGGGCTAAGGCATGGATCGCTTCCGTTGCCATTGCCTCTTGTACCGCCCCGTAAACAAGCTGATGCTGTTTCACCAAACTTTTGCCTTCAAACTGAGAAGATACCACAATCGCTTGCAGATGATCACCACCACCTGTTAAATCTTGCACCTGTACCTCAGCATCCGGTATTGCTGCCTTAATCAATGCCTCAACATCTTTTAGACTAATCATTCAACCTCCAGTTTCTTTTGAGATTTGAACTCTATCTCAATTTACTCCCTTCCTACTATAAAATTGTGTAACAGTACTCTTCCCCACTCCCCACTCCCTACCCTTTAGCACGAAAGGAGTAATTTAACGTTCAGGAGTTGCCGATGAAGTGGGTTGACTGCGACGAGTTCCTTGATAGGGGGACTCAACAAAGCCTAACTCAAAGAGTTGCTGATAGGCTTTCTGACCCAGATCACGGGTAGGATTTTGAGAGCGAATAATCTGAATCAATAACGGGACAGCGACTTCCGGTTGACCTTGTACGCGATGGACTAGGGCTAACTGATAGGTGGCTTCATCTCGCAGTTCGGCTGTTGTCACCGCGTTCTGACGTTGCTCGTTAAAAACTCCATTATCAATCCCTGAGAAACTCGAAGCAAGCTGCTGATAAAAATTCGATAATTGATTAAAAACCTGACGGGCTTCTTGCAGTCTCTTCCCGGCTAAGGCATAATCTTGAGCATCCACTGCACTCATTGCTTGTGCCATCAAACCCTGCCCCCCTGCTACACTCAAGAGACTACCCTCTTGCATTAAAGGTTTTGAGGTGGTGGCTGTTGTCTCCGGTGGCATCTCACTCCCCTCCGGTGAAGCTGCTGCCTGTGAAGGAAAGGTAGAATTAACAAATCCCAGTTCAAAAAGCTGCTGATAGGCTTTCTTCCCCAATTCACGAGTGGGATTCTGAGATTGAATAATTTGAATCAATAAGGGAACAGCTAATTCGGGTTGATTTTGGGCTTGATGGACTAGCGCAAGCTGATAGGTGGCTTGGTCTCGTAATTCTGCTGTTTCAATCGCTTTTTGGCGTTGGCTATTGTAAATCCGGTTATCGATGCCTTCAAAACTGGACGTAAGCTGCTGATAAAAATTCGACAACTGGTTGAAAACCTGACGTGAGTCTTGGAGTTTTTGGGCAGCTAAGGTGTAATCTTGAGCTTCAACGGCACTCGTTGCCTCTGCCATCAAACGCTGTCCCCCTTGTAAACTCAAGATGCTGTCTTCCTGAGTTAAGGGTCGCAGATTATTAGGATCAGTCAAATCTAGCTGGGGTTGGGTGGCATTTTCTGGAAGTACAGGATTGGAATTTTGTGCTTGTGCCGCTGGCAGCATTGCTAAAGCTGCCGTGAAGGGGAAAGCCACAAGACAGGTAAGGCGAAGGCGATGAAGAGTTCCAGAAAAAACCATGAAAAATAGGGGGGTATTTAAAGATAAACAGAGAATTTAAACTTCGGGTATCTTACCATTGCCAAGGGATTCTCAATGGTATTTTTAAGGGTTCAAAGGTTCCCAAGTTTCCCCAGGTTAGGACTGGGTGGGTTGCCAGAAAGTTTCCTGACTTTGGGGATATTATTGGGATCTATAGCGAGGCGAAATGAGTTGTGAAACTCTTCCCCCTTGTCCCCCTTGTCCCCCTTCTCCCCCTTGTCCCCAAGAGTCTCCAAGAGTCTCCCTTTTTTCAGGACTCAAATCCACCCGCTATATAGGGCGTTGAGCAACCCGTTTTTGAGTGTTTAAAGAGTTTAGTATAACCCATGACCCCCCTCCCCGATCCTATGCCTGACGATTATTCTCAATCCAGTAGTATCCCAGAAGAAAGTGTGGGACTGTTGCTGCAACGGGGAGGTGAAGAATTAGCACTTTTAAAGGTACGCGATCGCTTCACAGTTCGCCCAGCCTCTGAGACAACGGTAGAGGAATTGCAAAAGGCTTTGCCTGTTCACCACCATCGGACGATTCCCCGTACCCAGCTTACCGAATTTACGGTTGCACCCCAACAACGGGATGTAGCCATGCAAACAGCGCGACAGTATGAAGGGGTGGCGTTTGTGAGTCACGTCTATCAGCTTAAGGATAATCCACAGACGTTTGTTTATCCGACGGATCAGTTAACGATTCAATTTAGTCCGGATGTGAGTGAGGATGAAATTGAGGCGATGGCCACTGAATTTGGTTTACAATCCGTACAAGCGGTTATCGGTATTCCCAATACCTTTGTCTTTCAAGTTACCCGTAACGCCCAAGAAAATCCGATTAAAATTGCCAATCGATTGATGGGGCGAAATGAAGTATTAATTGCCGAACCAGAGATTGCGATTCCTCGACATCCGAGTTATCGTCCCCGCGATACCTTATATTCCCAACAGTGGTATCTCAATAATAGTGGCGGCTCAATGTTAGCAGCAGGTTCTCATATTGATGCCGAGAAAGCTTGGGATATTACTAAGGGTAATCGATCAGTGGTGGTGGCTATAGCAGATGATGCGATCGATTTAAACCATCCCGATTTTCAAGGAACAGGTAAAATTGTTGCCCCTAGAGATTTTAAGGATAAGGATTTTTTACCCTTACCGGGGAGTTCAGATGAGAGTCATGGTACCGCTTGTGCGGGTGTTGCCGTAGCAGAAGAAACGGGTAAAGGAATTGTTGGAGTTGCTCCCGGTTGTGCATTAATGCCAATTCGGACTAGTGGTTTTTTAGATGATTCTAGTATTGAAGAAATATTTGATTGGGCTATTCAAAATAATGCCAGTGTGATTTCTTGTAGTTGGGGGGCAGCGGCGGTTTATTTCCCACTTTCCTTACGGCAACGTGCGGTTCTCACTCGTGCAGCAACAGAGGGACGACGGGGAAAAGGTTGTGTAATTGTTTTTGCAGCGGGTAATGCAAATCGTCCCATTAGTGGCACGGTTTTTGAGCGAAATTGGGCGAATAATTTACTCCGAGGACCAACCAATTGGCTGAGTGGTTTTACGATTCATCCGGATGTAATTACGGTTTCAGCTTGTACGAGTTTGAGTAAAAAATCAGTGTATAGTAATTGGGGAATTAATGTTTCCGTTTGTGCCCCCAGTAACAATGCGCCGCCGGGAATGTGGTTTGAACAAAGTGGTTATATTAGTACAGCACCAGAGGTGAATGTAGCAACCGAAGGGTTGGGGATTTTCACGGCGGATTTGTTAGGTGCAGCGGGGTATGAAACGGGGGATTTTACGAGTGGTTTTGGGGGTACATCGAGTGCTTGTCCAGTAGTAGCAGGAGTGGCGGCGTTAATCCTTTCTGCGAACCCGGATTTAACGGCACAAGAGGTTAAGCGGATTCTCCAAGATACTGCCGATAAAATTGTAGACCGAGATGCCGATCCTCAGTTAGGAATGCGATTAGGAACTTACGATACAAATGGTCATTCTCAGTGGTTTGGATATGGTAAAGTTAATGCATTTAAAGCGGTAAAAGCGGCTCAACAACAGCGAGTTCAAGCCGCACAAGTTTCCCAAGTTCTGAAAAAACGCAATGATATGAGTCTTGCCATTCCTGATGATAATCCGAATGGGATTACGAGTGTGATTCGGATAGCGGAATCAGCATCGGTGCAAGATATTCAGGTTGTTGTTACGATTGAACATGAGTTTTTGGGAGATATTGAGGTAAGTTTGAAGTCACCCAATGGTCAAACGGTACTATTACAAAATCGTACCCTTGGGGTTAAAACTCAGCTTCAACAAACCTATTCGGTTGAAACTACACCTGCTCTTAAGCAATTATTAAATCAGTCAGCTACTGGAGTTTGGCAGTTATCGGTTGTGGACTATGCGCCGCAAGATATAGGTACGCTTAAAAGTTGGGAGTTGATAGTGGGGGTGTAGTTGTTGGTTGTTAGTTGTTGGTTGTTAGTACAAGGATTTTTAAAGTGAGATCCCAATGCAAGCAAATATATATTTTTTCCTCAGTACTATTTCCCTTGTCTCCAAGAGTCCCTCCAGAGGAAGTATAGCAGTCGCCAAGGCGATTAGGACAAATCTAAATACTGAAACCAAAGCCCGTCAATATGCATCCCTTCTGCCTTCTGCTATATCTCGTAAAGAAGAGACATGAATACGCAAGATATAATCAAACTTGCTTCTCAGTATTTAGATAACTTGTCAGGTCACACCTTTGATATTTTAGACATATCCAAACCTATCACTGTAAATGCAGCCGTAAACTTGGCTAAAATTATCTCAAAGCTTTCACCCTTAATCGGAAACTTAATCGAATTTAACACTGTTGAGTTTTTGAATAAGCAAGACGAGTTTACTGAGTTTGGAATATGGCAGAGGCAAGATCCGGGATTCCCAGATACTATTTTTGTAGGAAAAATTCAACCGTTACCAGGACTAGAAATTAAAGCGTGGTTGCCACTAGCAACAGAGATAACAGCACGATTTAAAAATAGCCAAAACCATTTTCAGTTTGATCAGACTTACGTTGCTATACTGGCATGGCTACCTGAAAGAATAATTTACGGAAAACCGCGCATTTTAGATGTGTGTGTTGTCTCTGGTTTATCAGTAACTCTAGCTAGAGACACTCACTACCACAATCCACCAGATTATCTGGTATTAGAGCCAGAAGATACAACTCAGAGAAAAGCAAATTTACAGCAAACAAACACAAGCGGCTACAAATTTCAAGGATCTGCTGATGAATTTTCAGAAGCTAAGAAAGTAGTTGATTCTTGGGGCATTGAAGGAAAAGTTTATAAACCAACTAGAGAATACCAACGCCTTCTACGTCAATTATTGATTGGTTATAAGTACAGACTAGATACTAATTTTGCCAAGATGGACAGAATTCTGCATCCAGGGATCGAGGAGTTCAAGAAACGTGTCTACAATACTGATGTTTCCGGTATGACAGTTGCTCAATGGAATAGACTTCTATCCAGTCGTAGAGAAGACAACATCAAGAAATCATTACAAGATTATCTGGGCATTAAAGAAGAGAATATTGATGAACTTCTTGATTAAATCGCTGCACTCCATAATAAAAATAGTCTGGATCGATCTCACAAGAATAGGCTTTCCGATTGAGTTTACGTGCCGCTAGAGATACGCTGAAAAGTCCACCAAAGGGTTCCCACACAACGTCATTTTCATCACTTGATGCCTCAATAATAAGGCTCATCAAATCGAGAGGTTTTTGGTTGAGATGTAATGCTTTTCCAGAGGTCGTCTTAATCCTTTCATCGCCTCGTAGAGCTTGACGGTCCCAGACATTCGTAAAACCATGAGGGCATCTAAATTTTGAGCGCATTTTAGCCCACTCTTGCCCTGTCAAAGATTGATTTCCGTCTACAGAAAAATAAGGTTTTCCTTCGGGGCAACCCTGTTCATTTGCATAATTCACTAACCTTTCAAACATTTCTGGAGGTGGGAAATACCATAAGTGCCCTTGATCAAAATATTTCCTGGTTGCGGCATCTACCACACCACACGCATCATTTGCCCGTCGCAATGGTAGTCCAGAACGTTTCCACTCTTGCAATAACCATGATTTCAATGTAAGTTCGTTCAGCTTGACCTCTCTTACATATTGAACGCAAACCTCTGTAACTACAGGAAATCTGCGAATTTTTTCTGTATTAACGTTTCCTGCTATATGACCTTTTCCTTTGTTCCAAATATTGCAATTAACGTATCGCCAACCATATTTTTCTAGAATTGGATGCACAACAGCCCAGCCTATTTCTGAATTCCAAAACCAGAGGGTTGTGCATGGCATTGCGGCTTTTGACCATGCTTCAATATGAGGTTGATACCAATTGGGTAAATCAATATGATCGGATGTGTCTCCCTCAAACCCAAGAACACCATAAGCTCCGTCTGAAACTATTACAGTGGGTTGCAGCCAACTTTTGTAGTGTTCAAGGCTATTTCCCAGATACAAAGATACCCATTGATCGCTCCATGCGGAAAAGTTCAATTTGGTATGGAGATTAACTACTTTCCCACGACCAACTGTACTAGTCGCTTTGGGTTTTAAAGTTTGTGGGGAACTTGTTTGTGGATGAGATCGAGTCATCTATATGATTTGCGTGTCTCTTCAAATTGTGGATCAGCGACTTGATCCCATTTTAGGATATTTGCTAATCAAGGAATACTATACGCGATCGCTCTTTCCCAAATCCACCCAACCGCAACAGCAAAAAAGCTAATTACAGCAAGAACTAAAAGACGAATTCGCCGCATAATTTATCTCAACCTAATAAAATAGGGTAGGCTATCAACCCACCCTAAGAAACACCTAGAAACAAATTCCAAATCGACAACCAAGCGTTCTCACCCGATCAATAGTATTCAATACACGATTAATATCATCAATCGTGTCACGAGGATCAGGTTCAGCACTGGCAACATAAGGTGCGCCTAATTCCGGTGCAGATGAATTCTCCACTTGTAATCCTAAAAACAGTCCGGCTTGAGGCGCTCCCTGCAAAAATGTATTAATTGGAATCGCATAATTAAAACCAGGTTTAATCAAACCAGCAATACTACTAGCAGCTTCCTCACTCAATCCTTCTTGTTGTAACCGCGTTGGATCTTCCGTATCTCCTAACCCATGAATACCAACTATACGTCCTCCCGCATCTAACACGGGACCACCACTCATTCCTGCCAGGGTAGTATTGGTATAAATCATCTTGTACCCATGCAAAGGTTGAGGTAAAAATCCCGATACTCGCCCATCTGTGAATTGACGAACGAGTTGCCCACCTGCGGCATTTCCCACTGTGGTTAAACGGGGCCATCCGGACACAAAAACAGGCTTGCCTTCTGTCACCATGTCCGAATTCGCTAACTTAGCAGTTTGGTACTCTTCATCACTAGTAAACTCCACGACGGCTAAATCAACCCCAGGCAATCGTTTAATATTACTCAGTTGATAGGCTTTTTTATCATGGGTGATAATCTTATATTCATCCTGAGATGAAACAACATGATAAGCCGTCAGGACATAATAGGTATTGCCACTGCGAGATACAATTGCCCCCGATCCGTGTCCTTGATTCCCTTTAATTAAAACTGTAACTTCACGAGCAATATCATTCACTTGTTCCCCACTCAAAGCCATTGCAGTTTGGGGTAAGGTGATGACTATTGCACTTACAATTGCTGTACCTGCTAATATCGCTGGCAACTGATCATAAATCTTCATTATTCAAACTCCAAACTTACTAAAGATATAATTTTCCATCATTGGCAATACGTTCTACCAGAGCCAGTCTTGAGATGGGGGATTATTAGGTAGTTTTGGCTCAATTCTGGCAGGTTGTGGAGTCGGATTTACTGGTACAATAGTTGGAGAAACGAATTGCCCAGGCTGTTCCACAAACGCCTCAACGGGTACTGCCCAACTGAGCTGAATAATTTGCTCCTGTAACGGCTGTTGAGGAACAGAACCATCCTTAAACACATAACCATCTCCCCACAGCGGATAGGCGTGTCTACCATTAATACCGATGACTTTTCCCTGCCGATTCAGCAATGGTCCTCCGCTCATACCCTTCTGGATGTCGTTAGTATATCCAATCTGATAGCCACCTTCTAAGGCTTGATTGAGTACCAGTGAGATTTGCCCTGTAGTGAGAACAAACTCCTTGGAACCAAAAGGAAACCCAGCCGCAAACACCTCATCCCCTTGAGTCACCGTTGATGAATGTCCTAGAGATGCCACTGCATAGGTTAAATTTGCACTCCGGAACTGCAATATCCCCAAATCATTGCCATCAAAATTAGCGGTTCTGGAGACAACGGCTGAGTACAGGCGACCATCCGAAGTCTGAATACGATAGGGCTTCCCGTACCCTGGTGTCAACACATGATCATTCGTGAGAACGGTATAAACTTGTCCTTGTCGCTGAATCAGAATTCCTGAACCCCAAGTTTCTCCGGAGAAAACTTTGACCGTAATTGATCGCGCCAGTTGGCTGAGTTGCTCTAACTCCAATTCCGACGCGGCGGGAACCACAGGAGCAGAATTCGCTGTAGGAAGTGCCTGTATGGGTAGCTGAATCAACCAACTGCCCATACAGACTATTAATAATAGCGATCGCCAATTCATACCAAGTTGCATTCATACGTAGTACTTTCTTTTCCCTTGTCCCCCTTGTCCCCCTTGT
>DNGI01000540.1:18761-20449 GCA_003486645.1 Cyanobacteria bacterium UBA11370
TATCTTTGACCGCAACTTGGTATCACAATGGATGACTCCCAAACTCACCCACACTTACCAAACAGGATCACCACTACCCTCTGGGGAACTCGGTTCACTTACAGCCGGAGGCGGAGTTACTTCACCAGGAGCAGAACCACTCGCATCAACAACTGGAGCTTCTTCTAAAAACTTATTCATATCAATCACAGGGTTAGCACCGCCTGTGCTTTCAAAAAGAGGACCAGAAGCACCAGAGCGGATATTAAAGAGTTGCTGAATCTCACGAGCTGCATTTTGCCCTGGTTTGAGTGTAAATAACAGTCGGTCTGAACTGCAAGGACTGCTACCGTCCCCCACACAAATGGCGGGTTGACCATTAAGATATCCAGCGGTGATGAAGTTTAGCATCCCTCGGTTTTTGTAGCTCTCGAAGCGTCCAGATACTTCCTCACACCGTACTTGAGGAGTATAGCCTGAACCGCTGAAATGCTCAGACACCCAGCGAATCACCTCGACTGTACCCCGTCGGGTACTCGCTAGGGTGACTGGTGTTCCGTCACTGGTCATCCCGCAGAAGAAGACGGTGCTTTGAGCGTGGCTGGGTTGATTCATCGTTACAGTCGTGCCAAGGGCGATAACGCCTACGGTGAGAATCCTAGTCAGAGATTGGGGTTTCATCAGGTTTTTGTTCTCCAAAAATTTAAACATCTCTTCTTTCTTCCTTAAATTTTCCTAATGCTTTTCTCCAGTTTCCTGATTGCCTAAAAGCTATTGCCTCAGCAATATGACTTAAATTGTTTGCATGATTCTGCTGAATCAATCAAATTGAATTGATTAAGTAAAAATCTTCAACAAAATTACGACGAACTAGGCTTGGGAAATTACTAGGCTTGGGAAATTTAAGCGTTATTTTACCCAACTGAGCCAGTGATTGACCATAAACAATAAATAAATTTAGATAAATTTACACTACTATAAAATACGGCTTTACCCTTGTGGAAGTTCTGAAGAGGAGACGAAATAAGCTAAAAGGCTTTACGAGTAAAGAGTGTAGCGATTTAGGTTAAAAGTTGAAGAGTTAAAACGGCTAGAAATAACGATAATGACCCGTAATCTTCCATTGGAAAAGGACGTTTTCGATTTGCGCTCCACTACCAATGTTGTGGATAATTAGGTAGTTTTGGGTTTCGTCTGACCAGAGGTTAGTAACTAACCCAATGTGATCTTGTCCATCACTTAATTTCCATGAAACCACATCGCCAGGTTGATAATCTTCTGCTTTTTGGGTAACTGGCAGCGCTTTACCTTTGCGTGTGAAGAAGGTCATCAAGTTCGGGACGCGACGGTGATCGATGTTAGGATCAGGTTTGGTCAAGCCCCAATTCTGGGGATATGCAGTGAAGTTCAGTTTCATGTCTGAGTGAACTTCTTTTTGCAGGTCAACACCACCTTTACGAAAAGCGCGGACGATGACATCTGTACAAACACCCCGTTCAATTGGCACATCACCATTGGGATAGTCGAGTGGGACATAAGATGGATCGTAGTATAGAGTCTGGTTAACTTGAGCGATCGCCCCTTCAATCACCTGAAGAAGTGCTGGATGGGCATGAGGGGATAGCGATCGCACCTGCGGTTGGTCTAATGGTGAGTTTCGAGGTGTGGGTTGGGTGTCTATGACTGAGCAAAAATACCTGTTGAAAAGG
>DNGI01000540.1:20765-20946 GCA_003486645.1 Cyanobacteria bacterium UBA11370
TGGGCGATTTGCAAATACGGGATACTCCCACTACCCAGGTGTACCCGATTTTTATTGCTGTTTGTCTCATCTTTTTTGAAGCCGGAGTTCAAGAAATCTGTCTAAGTAGGCGGTCATAATTAAACGAACAATACTAGAAGCCAGAAGTTCCTTATAGTAAGGAAATCAGCTTTTCAGGTTT
>DNGI01000540.1:21153-25616 GCA_003486645.1 Cyanobacteria bacterium UBA11370
TTTTCAGGTTTTACGTTTATTTAGGCACACCTACTTGCAACGCTGATGTTTTCCCTCATTTTCCAGACAGGCAAATTATCATAGGTTCAGGATTTCAGGTTCTCTAACACCCAAGAACGCAGTAGAGTATTAACCTGTTCTGGCACTTCATCATGAGGGCAGTGTCCAGCTTTAAGATAATATTCTTGTAACTGGGGATAATATTGGCGAAACTTGGCTGCTCTTTGTCTTGCCTGCATCCACGGGTCAGCTTCTCCCCATAAGAGTAACAAAGGACAGGTTAATTGCTTTAAAAGGACATCAATTTTTTCGCCTTGGGGTGATTTGAAGACGGAAGCAAATACTTTATGCGCTCCAGTATCACACGAAGGACGATAAATTTCATCCACCAGTTGGTCTGTTACCGCACTCTGATCGAGGTAAACTTGACAAAGAGTTTTGCGTATGATATAAGGTTGTCGCACATACTGGAACAAAAGATAACTTGCCCAGGGTTGAAGTAAAACTGACCGAATGAAGTCCCTAAACGATTGTTGCAAGGGGTTGGGTTGATCGGGTACTTTGGTATCGGTAAAAGGACCAGCACTGTTGAGTAAGACTAAACCTCTAGCCGCTTCAGGACGTTGCGCGGCGACGCATAATGCCGAATACCCGCCTAATGAGTTCCCCGCTAACACAACGGGTTGACCAATCACCTCAGTGATAAAGTCATGTAACTGATCTCGCCACAAATCCCCACCATACTGCCAATCCGGTTTTGCGGAACGTCCAAAGCCTAACAGATCGATCGCCCAAACTTCAAAATCATTCTGGAGTTCAGCAATATTTTTCCGCCAGTGGTCTGTAGACGCGCCAAAGCCATGAATTAATAATAAGGGTGAGCGTCCCGATTGCCGCTCTCCTGCTCGTACATAATAAATTGATTGTCCCCGCCAGTGCCAGTATGTACCGGGTTTGGGAATGGAACGAACAGATGGGATTGCCTGTGTAATCACGCCGAGTGTTAAGTAACGTTAACTTTTTTATTGTAACTGTGCCAGAGAGGGAGACGGAATGGAATAAATCTACTTCAGTCAATGTTGAGTAATATTAAATAAGCGGATAAGATAATTATCTGTACTACTGCCAATCATGTAAACACCGAAACTAAAGAGGGTACAGCAGTGTCTGTCGAAACCATTGAGAAGCGTTCAACAGTTCGGAAACACGCGCCTCGCTACCGCGTTTTACTCCACAATGATGACTTCAACTCAATGGAGTATGTCGTGCAAGTCTTGATGACAACGATACCGAATTTGACTCAGCCTCAAGCCGTCAATATTATGATGGAAGCCCATACATCGGGACTTGCTTTAGTGATTACCTGTGCCCAAGAACACGCTGAGTTTTACTCTGAAACATTGAATAATCACGGTTTGACTAGCACGATTGAACCTGATGAATAGGAGTTTTGAGTTTTGAGTTTTGTTAGCGTAGCGGGACGATAGTCCGTTTTGAGTTTTGAGTTCAAGAAAGTGCTTACAGCAGATCGCTTTTGAAACGTAATCTTCTTAAATTAACACAATACCCAGCACCAGTACGGTTGGGGCTATTTATTATAACCTTGTTGGTGTGCTGGTTGCCGATCGCCACCCCCCTATACTTCCTAATTCCCAATCCCAATACCCTTACAATCCTGACAATGGGACTATTGTTTGGAGAGTTTTTACTCCTACTGCGCTGGTGGGGTCAAAATCTCTACCGAGAACCTCGATTATTCAAGCGTTATGGGTTGCAGGGAACACGACAAAATAGTCTTGATTTATTAAAAGGATTGATAATTGGTGTATCCTTTGCCCTAACTTTATTTACGTTGGAAGGATGGTTGGGTTGGGTAGAATTTCAGTCTCCGTCAAAGGAATTACCCCGGATTATTTTAGAAGGATTTGTGAGTGCTATTGGTGTTGGGTTAGCTGAAGAATTCGTATTTCGCGGATGGTTATTAGATGAATTACAACGAGATTATAGCCTGAAAGTATCCCTCTGGGCTGATGCAATTATTTTTGCTAGTTTGCATTTTCTCAAACCTCTTTCAGAGATGATTCGCACTTTACCGCAATTTCCAGGTTTAGTCCTGTTAGGATTAACATTAGTTTGGGGGAAGCGATCGCACGGTAATCGTCTGGGTTTACCGATTGGTCTCCATGGGGGTTTGGTTTGGGGTTATTATATTATTAATGTTGGGCAATTAGTGAAGTATTCTAACCAAGTTTCTCCCTGGATTACGGGAGTAGATGGCAACCCAATAGCAGGGGTAATGGGATTGTTGTTTTTAGGAGTTCTAGCGTTTTGGATGAGGAAGAAGTTGTCTCATGTCCCGTTGAATAATTCTAAAAAGGATTGAGAGGGAGAGAGGGAGAGAGGGAGAGAGGGAGAGAGGGAGGGAGAAATATGAAATACAGTATAGGGAAAGGGGATGAGGAACAAAGCCTACACCCCATATCCTACTATCCAATCTATTCAATCAAGCGCTTACCAAACTATCTTTAGGCTGAAGGTGGGCGAAAGGTCAAATAAACCACTAGGGAGAAAGGTTTTTCAACACCTTTATCCCTTCCCCCTTTCCCCCAGCTTTCCAAAAGATCCAATAACAATACTGATAGACTTGATATCACTCATCATCTAGAAGATCGTCATCATCATCATCATAGTCACCATCATCGACTCCCATCAATTCGGTAATTTCTTCTTCATCATCCAGGAAATCCTGATCATTGGTATCCCGTGCCAAGAGACGACCGCTAGACTCTAACCAATTTAACAGAGAATCCTCTTGTTTGACGGGAATGACTTGAGCTAGTTGTTCGCGGGGTTCTTCACGCAAAGAAGGGTTGTACATGGGACAATTCAATTAGTGATTCAATTAAGAATTATATCTACTCTAGGAGGTCTTGGTGGGATGGTGAGTAAATCTGAATTATTGGAAGCGATCGCGGGCAAGAATCGGGGGCTATTGGCAACGGAAACGGATAAAATTGCTATTTTAGCAGCAGTTGCTCAACTCGAAGATCGTAACCCCAATCCCCGACCTCTTGAGCGTAGCGACCTGTTAGAGGGTAACTGGCGCTTACTCTATACTACCAGTAAAGGGCTATTAAATCTCGGTCGCGTTCCCGTTTGGCAACTGGGTCAAATCTACCAGTGTGTTCGCACTTCAACCAGCACGATTTACAACATTGCTGAGGTTTCAGGTTTGCCTTATCTTGAAGGCTTAGTCAGTGTTTGTGCGCGATTTGAGGGAGTTTCTGAACGTCGAGTTAATGTTAGGTTTGATCGGTCGATTGTGGGTTTGCAGCGTTTAATCGGTTATCAATCTCCGAGTGATTTTATTCGGCAAATTGAAATGGGTAAAAAATTTTCCGCGTTTGACGTTCCTATTGAGAATCGAGAACAAAAAGGTTGGCTTGATATTACTTATCTCGATGAAGATTTACGAATTGGACGCGGGAATGAAGGGAGTGTATTTGTTCTGACTAAAGAATTATGAAACCAACCGTTGAATCCTCAAACTTAACGCGTTTATCTCAAGGACAACTCAATATCTTAGAAACCTGTCCCCGTAAGTTTCAACATATCTACTTTGACCAGTTAGGAACACCGATCTCACCAGAACAACAAGAGCATTTAGCTTGGGGAAGTCGCTTTCACTTACTCATGCAACAACGGGAATTGGGATTACCTGTAGAGTCAATAATTGAAGAAGATATTCAACTTCAACAGTGGGTTACAGCTTTAGTTAATGAGTTTCCAGAGGTGTTTACTAAAGATGATAAAACATTTCGTGAGCCAGAACATTGTCGTACTTTTAAGTTTAAAAATTACTTACTCACCGTTATTTATGATTTGTTAATTGAAGGCGAAAAGAGTGCCCAAATTCTAGATTGGAAAACCTATGCTCAACCTAAAAATTCTCATTGGTTAGCTAAAGACTGGCAGACACGTTTGTATCTCTATATTTTGACAGAAACGAGTGATTATTTACCTGAAGAAATTTCTATGACTTACTGGTTTGTTAAGTCCCAACCCCGTCCTCAAAGCCTTACTTTTACTTATGATCGCCGACAACATGAGAAAACTCAACAGGATCTGAGTAAGTTGTTGAATCAGTTAACGGGATGGTTACAGCGTTATGAGAGCGATCGCATTCCCTTTCCTCAAGTCCCAGTATCCGCTAACCGATGTCTTGAGTGTAGCTTTGCGGTGCGGTGTCAGAGAATAGGTGAAACGGGGACAAATAGTAGTCAGTTAGTACCCAATTTAGCTGATATTGAAGAAGTTTCACTATGAAAAAACTTTTGAATAGCTGAGTAAATTTACCTCATTAATATAAAAATATTTGATTAATCCAAAGAACTCCTAACCTATCCCTACCAGGAACACTAGTGGTTCATGTCATTAGTTATGGGGGGTGTAGAGACGTTGCA
>DNGI01000540.1:25814-30180 GCA_003486645.1 Cyanobacteria bacterium UBA11370
ATTAATTATGGGGGGTGTAGAGACGTTGCATTGCAACGTCTCTACTGGATATCATTCATCACAATTAATGGGATGAAGCACTAGTTATATTATCTCAACACAAACTAATAAATCTGTGAATGAATCCGGATAGCGGAGAATTTAGCTGTAGGTATTAGCATAGATGATTTGGCATTGAGAAGTATTGAGTCTTCAAACGGTAGTGTGTGAGGGACGAAGACTAGAGGTTCTGATGATTGCTGTAACTGTCCTTAATAGATCAGTGAGTATCGTGGGTGACGCGAATACTCCTGCGTGATGGGATGTAAACTCTACCACTTGTGATAGTATCTCCGACTAATTGCTTATCAAAAAAATTCGCCGTGTCCCTGCGTCAGTCGTAATGATAAGTCTTTCAGCGGATGATGAGATGAAACAGTTCTCCATCTGAATGGGATGTTGAGACGGAAAGCTGTTTAGAGAATTTGAAAGGTTATAAATTGCATGATTACGACTAACATCTGGGTGGTTTTTAGTCTTTATCTGATTTACGTCCTAATTAGCGCACCACTTTTTTTCTTGACATCAGGCGGATGGATGTCCATCTTTTTTTACTTGGGTTTTGCCGGAGTGTTCTATATTATTAGTTCAATTCTGCTATTCCTTAGCGCAACAGTTCGGACAGCGAAGAAGCGGACAAAAGTAAAAATTAAAACAAATTTTCTAGGCAGAATTTTCGTTCTTCAAGTTTTTGTTGTGCTGTTTAACTATGGAACGTGTGGTGATACCATTTGTTATGACGGTTTTCTGCCAACCCTCTTACAAGAAGCGAGTCTACCTGTACTTTTTGCCCCGCCTTTTGTCGTGGTTGTGTTTGCCTTACTGATGTATATTGGTTTTTTGTCTTTATTCTTACTTGATGTAGCGTAAAAATAGGGAGTAGGGGCAATTCAATCAGATTATTCAGTTAAACCACAAACTGTGCGACTGAGGGAGTAGCACGCTACCTTAAAAAAAGCAATTCATTCAGATCATTGAGTTAAACCACAAACCCTCAACGTCCCCCCCTCCCCCCATCTCCCTCTCTCCCTCTCTCCCCTTCTATTGATCAATGCGCTGACACTTTAGTATCTAAACCAAGCTGATTCATCAACCGTTCAATATCAAAATGCTCAGTCATGAGTTGTTGGATACACTGTACCTTGATTGGTTCATGGAGTCGCACCTGACCAAAGGCATGGTCAATAATCTCGACTGTAGTTAGAGTGTCTAAGTCAACCGATAGAATGGGAATTTCTAGTTCTTCGGCACGATTGAGGATCATCGCGGGTGGTGGTAATTGACCCGTTAGAATCAAACACTGGGTCGAAGTTTCTAACGCCGCCATCTGAATGTCTGTGCGATCGCCTCCCGTCACTACCGCCATATTTCGACCTTTACGGAAATATTTGAGAGCAGAATTAACATTCATGGCTCCAATTGTCAAGCTTTCCACCATCAAGTTCAACCGATCTGGACGACAAAGGACTTCCGCCTGCAACTGATGAACCAGTTCTCGAACACTCACACTCCGTAATAGCTGACTTCGGGGCAACAGTCCCAATACCGGAATTCCTTGCTGTTCGAGAAAAGGTCGTACCGTCGATGCTACAATCGAGATCTGGTCATGGGGAATATCATTAATTAAAACCCCTAGTAAGTAATTACCGAGGTGTTGTTTGGCTGATAACAGCGTCTCCACCACCAAAACCGAGTGAAAGCGAGACACCAATAACACAGGAGCATTAATCTCACGAGCGACTTCCAGCAAGGATAAGTCAAATAAGCTACCTTCACAGAGAGTACCTGGACCTTCAAGTAACATTAAATCCCCATCTATGGGTTGGAGGTACTGATGGCAAGATTGACGGTAATTGGTTGCATCATGACCGAGCAACCGTTTTTGAATCCTGTCCGCATCCAAACAAAGTAGAGGCGATCGCACTCGCTTTTCCGGCAAATTCAGAACCTCCCTCATAAACTGGATATCTTCTTCTAGCGCATCCGGTTGTTTGGGATTGAATTCAGTTCCCAATAGTTTACCGTAGGCAATATCGAGTCCTCTTTCGTGTAACTGATGGGCAATGCCCAGAATCGTCGCCGACTTGCCACTATAAGCTTCTGTTGAACCAACCAGTAAATATTTAGCGGATTTTGCCACCCCTTCTTTCACTCCTATACAATTTCAACTTAGACTGTCGATAGAAACCTCTTTCCCCCACACTCCACCCTAGTTTCAACCTAGGCTTACTCATCAATCCGTAGTAACTTACGGTAAAACCCCTGAGAAAAATCCGTCAAACGCGATCGCTTGAAATTCATGATTACTTCGATTAAGTAATTGATAAACTCCGAGTTCGCCATCATTACTTCGTAACTCAGCTCGGCGTTGCCGTCAAACTGTAACCGACAGCGAGTGAGTTCAGACGGCAGCTTCGAGACAAACCAAGTTGCCACAAACGGAATGCTCTCACCCCCCTCAATGCGGCGATGACCTTCTAAGGAACCTTGTTGGTAGAGACTAATTGCCAGGGGTAAAACTGCTCGTTTAGGTCCTTGATAGTAAGGCATATAAACGCCGACGGCACCTTTATCAGCAGGTTGAAGTTTTTCGATAGACATAGGTCAATTTTCTTAGTATTAATAGTTTGATAGAGTTATCCGCCAAAATCTGAAGCATCGCTCACCCCCATCAGGGCACAATACCTTCATTTAAGCATTTATACTACGTAGAACCCCAATCGGCATGAGTGAAACCATCTTTAGTAAGATTATCCGTCGAGAAATCCCCGCTGAGATTATTTATGAAGATGATTTAGTATTAGCGTTTAGAGATATTGCTCCTAAAGCTCCCGTTCACATTCTAATCATTCCCAAAAAGCCCATTCCCCAGTTAGCGGCGGCTGAATCCAACGATCACGCCTTGATGGGACACCTGCTGTTAACCGCCAAGCGAGTCGCCCAGCAAGTCGGTTTGGAGAATGGCTATCGAGTTGTGATTAATAATGGTGCTGACGGGGGTCAAACGGTCTATCACCTCCATTTACATCTCTTGGGCGGACGGCAGATGGAATGGCCTCCTGGTTAAAAATCGAATGGCTAATGGTTCAAAAGACATCTGGTAAAAACTCTTGTGGGGTAGGCATCCTGCCTGCCTTTAACGTTATTTCCTCCAGAGGTATAATACCAAATCCGGTTTAAAAATCCCTTTTTACAACCAATGGTAGAGACGTTGCAATGCAACGTCTCTACAGGATGCTGGCAACTGGGATTAAAGGGTGTATATTAACGGGATTTGGTCTAAAAGCTATAGTTTAAATAAAAGAATCATTTTCATCAGTATCAGGGTCTTGATGATAGGGTCGCTCATCCATTAAATCAGAGGTGTCCCGATCGCGCAGATCGAGAGCCTTTCTTTGGGACGGTGGCAGACGATCAATTGACCTACGTCCGGCTAAAGGACGCTTCCACGCTTTCCATGCGGCTTTAACCCCAGCAATCATACTACGGGTCTGAATTTGTACGTTCTTGACCTGGTTCTTGGCACCGCTGACACTTTGATCAACTTGTTTAACGACTTGACCCGCGCTTTTGACTCCTTCATTAACATCATTAGTCAAATCGCTGATTTCTAAACCCGTTAAACGAATTGCCTCCAATGTTGGTGGTAATTCCCGCTGGAGAGTCTCCGCTAACTTCGCTACACTACGAGCAGCTCGTCCTAACTCTTGGAAGGCAGGCACAGCAACAACCAAGACAGCCGTTAAGCTCACAGCTACCAACAAAATAGATAATCCTAGCCAAAATACAGGATCGATCACCAGTTGCTTGCCTACAGTGGGTGATCGGAAACTGACGGACGTGACTCCGCTGCCAAATCCGGTTTGGGCTGTTTAAGTTCTAAACTCTGCCGTCCAGAAGCTTCAATCCCTGCTGCGATCGCCTCCCGTAGTCGAGTTAATGTACCGTCCCAGTTCCGCAGTGCAGATTCTGAAAGCCGATCCGCTTGCAGTTGCACGGTGGTCGATAAATCTTCTGCTAACTCTGGTAAGGCATCTGCTGACTTCTTCAAGAGTTGCCGCGTATCTCGACCTGTGCGCGGGGCAATGAGTAACCCCGTCACCGTGCCGATAGCGGTGCCTAACAGCAGACCACCAATAAATACTCCAGCGCTTTTTTTTGACATCGTTTGGTCTTTATCCCTACACCAATTTTACGCAGATCTGCTCCAGGAAATTGATCAGAGACGCTTAAGCACTATGTTTTCTTGTGTTGGTTGTTGGTTGTTGGTTGTTGGTTGTTGGTTGTTGGTTCTCAAAAATTGCCGATAATAATACGTCTCCCCCTC
>DNGI01000340.1 GCA_003486645.1 Cyanobacteria bacterium UBA11370
TACCTTGAGTATTAACAGCTTGCACCTCGCGCAGTTGGGCAATACCTTGAGTATTAGCTTCTACTAGCCGTTGATTGACTTCTTGACGTTCCCTTAGTGCTTCTAGGGCTTGATAAAATTCTGCATTCATTTCTTCACTTTTTTTTCATTGTGTATCCTAGTGTATTATTTTGGGGAGTTTTTGTTTAGGTTAAATAGAAAGGGATCGAACATGATATGAATTACACTCAATTTAATCCTCGTTCAGCTTGAATCTTAATCAATTTTTGCACACTCACTAATGCTCGATTTAACTCATATCCTTTCCGATCTGGATGATCTAAATATGCCTGTTGTTCCTCCTCAATCATTTGTACATCTTGTCTGACTAACCCATCTAATAATTTCTGTGCCGAACCAAACAAACTATCTTTCACAAACCGCCGAAACCCTACAGGTAATTTATGCAACCGCCAAAAGGCATTTAATGATGTGAAATGAATCAAATACGCACGAGTTTTCGTTTGATTCACTGGACAAAGCAGACAGTAAATTTTAAAATATTGTCCTAATGTTGAAACCCAGTGGGGGTAAATATAACTCACATTTAAGGGTTCCGGATGCAGTTGGCGTAACGCCGGAAAAAACAACTGAGAAATCGCCCAAATTTTATCAATTTTGTAATAGCTTTTGGCTTGATAATGGGCATCTACTCGGTTATCATCTTCTTGGATATCTTCTAATACGGCATCCGTCCAAGCTTGCCAATTTTGATGTAAATGCCCATGGTACATATCCATCAAGTTTTCGACAAGAAAGGAATAATGGGCGTTACATTCAATGGTTGAAACTGTAGCAATGTAATTGAGATGCTCCCATTCGGATATACTTAAGGGTTGTATAGATGTTGTATCTAAGGTCTCTACATTTCCCGGAAATAACCAGATAAAACCATCTTGTTCTGTGACAGGATAGGAACGAATTTTGCAGTTCGGTAATTTCTGATTCGCTGCTAGATAAGGAACGGCAGCACATTCACCACTTGATTTAAATTGCCATCCGTGGTAAGCACATTCTAATCGATCGCCATTCACTCGACCGTGACTAAGTTTAACGTGGCGATGGGGGCAACGATCTTCTAGCGCATGGACTTTACCCGTACTATCCCGATAAAGTGCGATCGCCTGATTCCAGAGCGTAACACTTAGCGGCTGGGTTTGCAATTCACTACTGCGTGCCACAACATACCAGTGATGGGGGTTAATGCCTAGTTGGCGAATATCCATATGCTTTTTGGTAAACAGGGAGATGGCATGGTGTTAGCTTGCGGACGTTTTTTGTGTCTTGAAGGTAGGGAGTGGGAAGTGGGAAATTTGGAGAGGACTTTTTTCTAGCTATAGCAGTTTTTAGGCTGAGTGAAATAGATTAATTCATTTCTGATCCTTTTTACTTGACATAGCTGCCAAAGTATCCAACTGAAAACCGCTATAAGTTGTCCTTTGTATTCCCAACAAGGTTTAATCGTAAAAATAGCTACAGTCGCTGATTGAGAATTAAGCTATGATGCGTAAAGCTTAAGGAAAAAGACTCACATAAAAAATTTTTTATCATCAGCAGTCTGCCTAAAGCTAAATAATTTATTAATTTTTACACTACAGTTAAAAATACCTAGTGCTAGGGTCTCAAATAAGGGAACTTTTAAGCAATGGTGGGTGCAATACGATGATCGATGAGCCAACGGCAAAAACTTGCGGGAAGAATCAGTAATGAGCGAAATAGACCAGTCATTAGTAAGTCCTGGTTCTACTACGATACGTGTGGGAATTTTGCATTCCTTAAGTGGAACGATGGCAATTAGTGAGGCATCCTTAAAAGATGCTGAATTGATGGCGATCGCAGAAATTAACCAAGCAGGTGGCGTTCTGGGTCGTATTATTGAACCTGTGATTGAAGATGGATCATCCACCCCTACTACGTTCGCCCTGAAAGCGAGAAAGTTGATCGAAGACGATCACGTCGCTACCATTTTCGGGGGTTGGACTTCAGCGTGTCGGAAAGCGGTTTTACCGATCTTAGAAGAACTCAACGCCCTGATGTGGTATCCAGTTGAGTATGAAGGGTTGGAATGTTCCCGTCAAATATTTTACACGGGGATCTGCCCGAACCAACAGGTCGGCCCTGCCGTTGACTGGTTGCTGGATCACAAGGGAAAATGTTTTTATTTGCTGGGGTCTGACTACGTTTTTCCTCGCACCGCCAATAAACTGATTAAAGCCCAACTCAAACGCAAAGGCGGTTCTTTGGTTGGGGAAGAGTACGTCCCCTTGGGAACCATGGAGTTTGGCAGTTTGATTACTCGCATCAAGGATAGCGGAGCGAATGTAGTCTTCAGTACCCTGAATGGGGATAGTAATTTAGCCTTTTACCAACAGTATAAAGAGGCCGGAATTAGTGCCCAAGAGATTCCGATTATGGCAGTTAGTGTATCCGAAGAAGAACTGCGACGGATCGGCGGTAGTATTGCAGCGGGACATTATGCCAGTTGGAGCTATTTTCAGAGTATCGACAGGCTCAAAAATCGGCAATTTGTGCGGAATTTTCAGACGCGTTATGGTAGCGATCGCGTCACCAGTGATCCGATTGAGTCGGCGTATGTCCAAGTTTACCTCTGGAAACAAGCGGCTGAAAAAGCGGGGTCGTTTGAGGTAGACTTACTCCGGGAAGCAGCTTATGGACAGACGTTCGATGCGCCAGGGGGTAAGGTGAGTATCGAACCCAATAACCATCTCCGCAAGCATTGCCGCATTGGTAAGATTTTGCCGAACGGTCAATTTGAAATTGTTTTCACGAGTGTGGGAGCGCTCAAAGCCCAGCCGTGGTTAGGAATTGAAGAGTTCAGTGACCGAGTTTCTCCCGTTGTCATTGATATGTTGGCAGAAGTTTCCCAATCTATTCAGTATAGCTGCCAACTTGAACAAAAGTCCCGCGAAGTTGAAGCGACGATGGCTCAATTGATCGCCACGAATGAGCAATTGCAACGCACCCAAGACCAACTTTTGCAAGCTGAAGCGCGTTTTCGAGAACTGCAAGCTCAAGAAAAACTGCTCAAACGTCGCCTATCTAGTCAAATTCGGAGTTCCTTAGAATTAGACCAAATTTTGAGAACGGCGGTTTATGAAATTCGGAGTCTATTACATATTGATCGCTGTCAGTTTTTGTGGTGTTATCCCGATATCGATCCGCCTCATTTTGAATTGATGGAAGAGGCGGGAGGAAATTTACACCACGTCAGCGGAAATGGAAAAAATAGTGTAGATCAGTTGTCGGGATTAAAGGAACTGATTGAACAGCAATGTATGCTGCGAATTGATGATATTGCGACAGATTTGCAGCTTGATCAGAGTAGTCGCAATCGCCTCGTTGGGATGGGATTGAAGACTCTGTTAATTACTCCCCTGCAAACTCGTGCGAATAAAATGGGGGTTGTGGTTTGTGAACATTATAGAGAAAGTCGTCCTTGGAGCGATCGGGAAGTTGAAGTAATTGCAGCGGTTGTTGACCAATTGGCGACGGCTATTGATCAAGCCGAACTTTACGCTCAAAGTCGCACAGCAGCAGCGTTAGCAACCGCTCAAGCTGAACAACTTAAAAAAGCGTTACATGACCTTCATGCTTACCAAGCGCAGTTAGTTCAAACTGAAAAAATGTCTACGTTAGGGACATTAGTTGCGGGTGTTGCTCACGAAATTAATAACCCAACAAGTTTTATTTATGGCAATCTCCATTATGCCAAAGAATACACGCAAGATTTATTAGAATTAGTTCTATTATATCAGAAATATTATCCCGATCCAGATCCAGAAATTCAGGCTCATATGCAAGCCGTAGAGTTAGATTTTTTAATTAAAGATTTACCCAAAACCCTCAGTTCTATGGAAATTGGTGCCGAACGAATTCGGCATTTAGTCCTGAGTTTACGCAACTTCTCTCGCACGGATCAAGCCAGTATGCAACCTGTTAATATCCATGAGGGGATTGAGAGTACTTTATTAATTTTACGCAATCGGCTCAAAAGTAATGGTCAGCGTCCAGATATTGAATTAGTGAAAGATTATGGGGAACTGCCATTAGTAGAATGCTACCCTTCTCAACTTAACCAAGTGTTTATGAATCTCTTGGGTAATGCGATTGATGCGTTAGAAGAATGGAATGACTTATGGGGTATGGGAAAGAGGAAACCACTCAGTCGAGGAGATTGTACAACTCAAAACTCCCGAATTCCCACCATTTGGATTCGCACAGAACTTTTAGAGGCTAATCGAGTTGTGGTGAAAATTGCTGATAATGGAGGGGGGATTAGTGATGATGTGAAATTAAAATTATTTGATCCGTTTTTTACCACTAAACCTATTGGTAAAGGAACCGGGTTGGGACTATCAATTAGTTATCAGATTGTGGTAGAAAAGCATTGTGGTATCCTGCGGTGTGAATCAATTCCTGGTGAACGAACTGAGTTTGTGATTGAGGTTCCAGTACGACACAAGAACGAGGTTAGAGTGCATACTCCTACATCGGTTGCTGCTACGTCTTCTTAATACTAAGTCGCAGTCAAAGATAGTAGATAGGAAAGACTTGG
>DNGI01000339.1 GCA_003486645.1 Cyanobacteria bacterium UBA11370
CAAATCATTTAGACTGGCTATAGTAGCTCTCTTACAGCAACATCATTACATTGTAAGCTTTTGTAAAAAAACACAGCGCGATCGCTACCCTAGGAGAATTTATATATGTCTTCAATAAAGCGCCGTCAGTTCTTACAATTTGCAGGTTCAGCTTTAGCAACATTAGGGTTGACTCAGCTAGATCTTGAGAGATTAAGTAACCGTTATGCCCGTGTTCTTGCTCAAAGTACACCCCGTAAGCTAGCTTTATTAATCGGAATTAATACCTATAAACAAGTTCCATTACAAGGCTGTGTCACGGATGTTAATTTACAGCAGCAATTGCTAATTCATCGGTTTGGGTTTAATCCCAAGGATATTTTAATTTTAACGGATGAACAAGCCACCCGTCAGGGTATTCTTAATGCTTTTGAAGAACACCTGATTAAACAAGCTAAACCTGGGGATGTAGTGGTGTATCACTATTCTGGACATGGTTCTCAAATTAGTGACCCAGACTGCGATTTTCCCGATTGCCTCAATAGTACTTTTGTGCCTGTAGATGGTGTATTGCCGACTGAATTTCCGGCTAAAGGCGGTGCGGTTTCAGATATTATGGGACATACCTTATTTTTGTTAATGTCCGCTATAAAAACTGAAAATGTTACTGTTGTTTTAGATAGTTGTCATTCCGGGGGTGGGACTAGAGGAAATTTTCGGGTGCGATCGCGTAATGGAGGGTCTCAACTTCAACCCTTGGATGCTGAACGATCTTATCAACAACAGTGGCTTTCAAAGCTGAATCTATCCCCAGATGCGTTTAAGCAACAACGACGCAAAGGAGTAGCAAAAGGGGTAGTAATTGCCTCAACGAAACGCGACCAATTAGCAGCCGATGCCCCATTCAGTGATTTTTTTGCAGGGGCTTTTACCTATTTAATGACGCAATATCTTTGGCAACAAACCGCTAATGAATCGTTTACTAATGCTATCCCGAATATTGCCCGTAGCACAACCAAGTTATCGTTTACGAGTCAGGAACCTTTAATGGAATTGAAACCGGGAAGTAACTATAGCAATCGTCCGGTTTATTTTATTAACGAACAAACACCCCCTGCTGAAGCTGTGATTACTAAAATTGAAGGCGATCGCGCCCAATTATGGTTAGGGGGACTCGATCCGGATAGTTTAAATGGGTTTCAATCCGGTGCAATTCTTTCGGTTGTCGATGCTCAAGGTCGGGAACAAGGACGGGTACAATTAGAATCTCGTGAAGGTTTAATTGGGCACGCTAAACTACTGGATGCTGCCCAACCAGGAGCGTTTTTACAAGAAAATACTAGAAGCATTCCTACTGATTTAACCTTAAAAATTGGTCTTGATCCATCTCTAGGTAACGACACCAATGTAGCTAAACAAGGCTTACAAACTATCCCACGCTTACAAGCCCTACCCTTGCACCAACAAGACGTACAGTATATCTTCGGTCGGATGACCAATACTTACCGCCATCAATTACAATTAAATTCAGGAAAAAATATCCCCCAAATTGGAAGTTTAGGTCTATTTTATCCTGGATTAGAGTTGATTCCCGACTCCTTTGGTACACCAACAGAAACGATGACGAATGCCATTACTCGCCTGCGTCCTAAATTCAAATCCCTCCTTGCCGCCCGAATTGTTAAAACGATCTTAAATACTAATTCTTCGCGCCTGAATGTAGTTGCTTCGATGCGTCCGGAGGGTGCGGGAGAGGTGATTGCTAGTTCGTTTACAGTACGGGGTAGTTTGAATCAAGGAACTCCAACCCATCGACCCTCATCCATTCCTCCAAGTTCTCAAAAACTCCCCTTGGGAACGTCTGTACAGTTACTCGTTACCAATAAAGAATCCAACGGACTCTATCTCAGCATCTTAGTAATTGACCCGACGGGTGAAATGTCTGTAATTTTTCCGAATCAATGGGCGGCGGCTGAAGAAGTTACCTTAGTAGCAGCAGGTCAAACACTCAAAATTCCTGATCCCGATCATGATAGTTTCTGCCTAGTCACTCAAGAACCAAAAGGAGTTGCTGAGGTGTTAATTTTGGCGAGTCGAACCCCTTTACGTTCAGCCCTGCAAGCCTTACGTACAGTTGCAGCGCGATCCGGATTGCGGGGTGGACCAGTGACTTTAGATGCGTCGGGTCAGCTTAATCAGCCTGGGGAAGTTATTGATAGTTTATTGGATGATATCAATGATACTAGTCGTGGTAGTGTGAGAAATGGAACTAGCCGTTCTGGAACTGCTCGCACTGTCAATACCAGTCAATTGGCGGCGCTGTCAATTACCTTTGAAGTGATTTAAGGTTATCGTTTGTCCTTTGTGGAATTTAAAGCTTCAATCTTTCTGTTATACTAGCTCGTTGCGAAAGGTCATGTTAGGTTAGGAATAGTGTAAATATTCTGTAATAATTAGAGGAAGGCCAAAACCATTAGCGTTAATCCTAACGATCGCAATCCGGAGGTCAAAATGAGGGAGGCGATCGCATCGGAGGAATGGTAAAGAGGAGTTTGATTTTACTACATCAGTCTGTGCAGTTAAGGTTGGTAAGGATTGTCAAAAGATTGTCTGGACGTGAGAACCGTTCGTCAATCCAGTTCATCCTTAGCCAGCAAGATTGCTGGTGTGAACAAGTTTGTTTAAAAAGCAAAGTCTGGAGGTATCTCTCATGTCCGTTCGTCTTTATGTCGGTAATTTGCCCAAAGAACAGGTAGACCGCGATGAATTACACGCTGTTTTTGCCGATGCTGGAAAATCAGTTTCCACCAAAGTGATTAAAGATCGCAAAACTGGCAAATGCCGGGGTTTTGGTTTTATCACGGTACCCACTGATGAACTTGCCAATGAAATCATTGAAAAGTACAATGGTCATCCATTCAAAGATGCCGCCCTAAAAATTGAAAAAGCCCAACCCAAAGCGAAAAATGATGAGAAGGAGGAAGAATCTCGACCATCAAGTAATAACGCAGCCCCAGTACGTCGCAGCGGCGGCGGTGGTGGCGGTGGCAATAAAAAGTCCAAACGTGGTGGTTCCTCTGGGGGTGGTAGCACCAGCACATCCGATTCAGGTTCTTTTCAACCCGATCCGCGTTGGGCTGATCAATTGGCGCTTCTCAAGGAACGTTTATCAGCACAAACGACTAATTCGTAGTTTTTTGGTCATTGGTCATTGGTCATTAATCATTGGTCATTAGTCATTAGTCATTAGTCAT
>DNGI01000398.1:0-11619 GCA_003486645.1 Cyanobacteria bacterium UBA11370
CCTTGTCCCCCTTGCCCCCCTTGTCCTGTTGTCCCCTGATCTGCTTCCACGAACAAACGATACTCCCTGATTTTTGCATCAAATGCCTTGAGTGCCCGTTGGTAGTCGCTGAAGGCTGGGGTGACGAGGTAAGTTTCCTCTAGTTCCGATAGTTCCCTAGCTGCCCAGGTTAAGAGTTCCGCTGATCCGTTACCCGGTAGAATCCAATCAGCAGTCAGAGTCGGATGTAATTGACTCAAAACCTCCTTTAATTCGTAGTAATTGGGGTCAGGATAGGCGATCAGGTCGTTGAGGTGAGACTCAATAGCGGCGATCGCACTTGTTGGTGGCCCCAAGGGATTGATACTAGCCGAGAAATCAAGAATTAAGGAAGGGGAACAGCCTGCCAGTGCCGCTGCCCAGGCTAGGTTTCCCCCGTGAATGGGTCGTCTCAAGGATAAGTTCTCGTCAGCAATTATTTCGGTGGCGCAACTTTCTCCTTAAACAGCTTACCCGCAGAAAAAGCCGGAACTTTAGTCGCCGGGATTTCCATTTTGTCGCCCGTTTTGGGGTTGCGCCCTTCACGCGCTTTGCGTTCCCGTGATTCAAACGAACCGAAGCCAACCAAGGTTACTTTGTCACCTTCGGAAACTGCTTCCATAATCGCTTCTAAAGCCGCTGTTAAGACCGCATCGGCTTGTTTTTTGGTGACACTGGCGTTGGCTGCCACTTTATCAACTAATTCGCCCTTGTTCATGAGGAATCTCCTTTTTCAATCAATCGCAAGTCTACTCTCGCTCTAATCTCTGGATATCGAGGTGAGTGATTTTGACCCTTAGAGCGGGGGGGTTCAACTTTAAATCGCTGAAACATCCACAGGCTCGAAGTTTCACTGCCATATTCTAAAGTGTGTCAGCCAGATATGGATCGTTGAAAGCTTTAAATTATGTGGATTTCGGCATTTTTGAGTAATTATACTGGTTTGGAATCGAAAATTTACAAGTCAATTTGGTGTTTTCTAGCATAAAATAAATTATAGTATCAAGCTTTGTCCCACATTATGCCTTTTCAATTGTCACAGTCGATAATAAGGGAGGGTAGGGTCGTCAAAATGTCCAAGATAGTTGTACAAGGAGAAACCATTGTTGCGATCGCCACCGCTGTGGTTCCGCAACAGGGAAGTGTGGGGATTGTGCGGATGTCGGGGAAAGATGCAGGTGCGATCGCTCGTTTAGTATTCCACGCACCAGGGCATCAGGTCTGGGAAACTCATCGTATTCTTTACGGCTATGTGCGTCATCCCCAAACACAACAAGTAGTAGATGAAGCCTTGTTATTAATCATGCAATCTCCTCGCTCTTATACTCGTGAAGATGTGGTGGAATTTCACTGTCACGGGGGTATCATTCCAGTGCAGCAAGTGTTGCAGTTGTGCCTTGAACAAGGAGCAAGATTAGCCCAACCGGGAGAGTTTACTTTGCGGGCATTTTTAAATGGACGTTTAGATTTAACTCAAGCCGAAAGTATTGCCGATTTAGTGGGTTCTCGTTCTCCGGCTGCGGCTCAAATTGCTCTTGCAGGGTTGCAGGGAAAATTAGCAATTCCGATTCGTCAATTACGAGCAACCTGTTTAGATATTTTAGCAGAAATTGAAGCCAGAATTGATTTTGAAGAGGATTTGCCGCCGTTAGATGAAAGAGGAATTATTACTCAAATTGAACAGGTATTAGCTGATATTACTAAAATTTTAGATACCGCAGACCGAGGAGAACTACTTCGCACAGGTTTAAAAGTAGCAATTGTGGGTCGTCCAAATGTGGGAAAATCGAGTTTATTGAATGCTTGGAGTCGGAGCGATCGCGCGATTGTCACTGATTTACCGGGTACGACTCGTGATGTGGTTGAATCCCAGTTAGTGGTGGGTGGAATTCCGGTGCAAGTACTGGATACAGCGGGAATTCGGGAAACAGCGGATCGAGTGGAAAAGATTGGGGTAGAGCGATCGCGCCGTGCGGCACAAGCTGCTGATTTAGTATTACTTACAATTGATGCTTCAGCGGGTTGGACAGCGGAGGATCAGGAAATTTATGAGCAAGTCCAACATCGTCCTTTAATTTTAATTATTAACAAGATTGACTTATTAGAAGAAGCTCAAAAGAAAACTCTTCAATCCAAAATCCAAAATCCAAAATCCAAAATCTTCACAGTTGCTGCTCAGAGTCAGGGGATAGACGATTTAGAGAGAGCGATTCTGGAAGCCGTACATACGGATAAAATCCAAGCAGCGGATTTAGATTTAGCCATTAATCAGCGCCAAGCAGCAGCATTAACTAAAGCAAAATTATCTCTTCAGCAAGTGCAAAATACAATTAGTAATCAATTGCCTTTAGATTTTTGGACAATTGACTTACGGGGAGCAATTCAAGCGTTGGGAGAAATTACGGGGGAGGAAGTGACGGAATCGGTACTTGATCGAATTTTTAGTCGATTTTGTATTGGGAAGTAGTTGGATTAAGGGGTTTCTTAATGGTATTAGATGTTATCGTAATTGGTAGCGGAATTGGCGGGTTAACCGCAGCCGCCTTGCTAGCGCGTTATGGTAAGCAGGTGCTAGTGTGTGAAAGCCATGCTATTGCTGGAGGTGCTGCTCATAGTTTCAAGCGCCGGGGATTTGAGTTCGATTCTGGTCCTTCATTTTACTGTGGTTTGAGTCAAGAACGTCCCAGTCTCAACCCTTTAAAGCAAGTATTTGATGTGCTGGGAGAATCATTACAAACTGTTTCCTATAATCCCCTAGGACATTACCATTTTCCTGAAGGTACATTTCCTGTTTACAGTAATTCTGAAGACTATCGAGACGCTGTAGCTAAAATTACTCCTCAAGGATCTCAGGAACTGGCACAATTTGAAAAACGCCTACTTTCCCTTTATGAAGGATTGCGAGATATTCCAACTATTGCCTTGAGATCTGATTGGCAAGTTATTCCCATCTTATTAGGAAACTATCTACCTTCTCTAGTTAAATTATTACCTCAACTTGGCTTAATCCAGAGTTCAGTGGGTGAAGTTATGGATCAAACCGTCCGCGATCCGTGGGTACGCCGACTCATTGACTTAGAATGTTTTCTCCTTTCTGGATTAAAAGCACAGGGTACTATCGCTCCAGAGGTAGCGTTTATGTTAGGAGAACGTTCCCGTGCAGGTGTTGAATATCCGATGGGGGGTAGTGGGGCAATTGTAGATGCTTTGGTGCGCGGATTGAAGCGCTGGGGTGGAGAGTTACGGTTAAATACTCATGTTGAACAAATATTAGTAGAATCGGGTCAAACTATTGGAGTACGGTTACAGGATGGAGAGGTTCTTAAAGCACCAATTGTCATCTCTAATGCTACAATTTGGGATACTTATACTCAACTTTTACGACCAGATGATTTACCTTCATTTTACCGCAAACAATCCCTAGAAACTCCTGCGGTTGATAGTTTTATGCACCTGCATTTGGGAATTAGATCTGAAGGGTTAGAAGGGTTAACAGGACATCATGTTGTCGTTCACAATTCTAATCAGGATATTATAGAACCGGGGAATACCTGTATGATTTCTATTCCTTCCGTATGGGATAAAAATCTTGCGCCAACAGGTCATCATGTGATTCATGCTTACACGTTGGAACCCTATTCAGGCTGGCAGCGAGATGAGAAGTATCAAGAGAATAAAAAGGCGCGATCGCAACCGTTATTCCAGGCTTTAGAACGGGTAATTCCTGATATTCGAGAGCGAATTGTTCTGGAATTAATCGGCACACCCCTCACCCATTCTTATTACTTACGCCGCTATCAAGGCACTTATGGACCTGCCATTGCTGCGGGTAAAGGACAGTTTCCCAATTGTCACACCCCCATTCGGGGTTTATATCGAGTCGGGGATAGCACTTTACCAGGAATCGGAGTCCCTGCGGTTGCAGCGTCAGGAATTTTCTGTGCTAATACGTTGGTAACACCTCAACAGACGAGGGATTTAATTTTCGGCGATCGCGGCTAAAGTTAATATTTTTTAAAATCTACCTAGGGTAGCAATTAATATCAAGGAGTTTAGTGAGATAATAGATTTGTGAAGGAGAGAATGGAATACATATTATTTACAAAGGGGAAAAATTATGAACCTCAAACTTGTAGCGAGTCTAACCTTATTCACTCCCCTCTTATTCAGTAGCTCCGTTAAAGCTGAAAATCCGCTGCACGTCCAACAGTTATTATCAACTGGAAGCTGTTTCAGTTGCGATCTATCCGGCGCTGACTTGAGTAACACACATTTAATTGGTGCTGACTTAAGAGAAGCGAATCTTGCAGGTGCTAACTTAACTGAAGCAAACCTTGAAGGTGCAGATCTCAGAGGCGCAAACTTAACAGATGCTAACTTAACGTCAGCTTTTGTTACTAACGTTGACTTTAAGGAAGCAAATCTTAATGGGGTCAATTTTACCCGTGCTAAGATTTATGACGCTAATGTCTATGCCGCATCCATGAATAATCTTGAACTAACTGATGCTGAAATATACAATACCGGGATTGGTATTGGTGGCGAAGATGCAGAGATCCCGGATTGGTATTAAGCGCTTACGAGGCTTGAGTTGTGTAAAGTCTCAGAGCCTGTAACGTTTTAGATTAGGGACTTGCGGGAAAATAGAATACCAGTCACTGTAGAGGAGAGCAGACAAAAAAAAGCAAGGCTCCTGCTCTAATCACAGTTAACTCGAATCAGGCATCGAACGTTGTTTGTTCTGGAGAGTTACTTTCAGTATTTGGTGTATTGGTTGTAGTAATTAAATCTTGTTCAGACATCGTTTGCTTGTTTATTTCATCTCTCCTCTAGCTTAACTTGGATTGACCTCTCCCCCAGCCCCTCTCCCTATATCAGGAAAGGGAATCTCTTCTTGCTTATTTTATCGAGGCCAAACCTTAACCGCTCTCTCGGTTAAGTACTTAGCACGGCTGATGATTGCCTCTTCGTTCCAGACATCTACCTTTTGGAAATACTGGTTTAAAGTTAGATTACTAGCTCTTAAAAGGCGCAGTTTTTCTTCAAAAGGTTTGTTAGATAACTCAGAGTTATAACCTGTTAGGGTGAGGTTTCCTAAAGTGTGAAGCAATTTTTTATGTATAGTACCATGATTTTTGCCTAACATTTCTTGCCATTCTTTTTTTAACTTTTGAGGCATGACGTGTTCAACAGTCAGATCTTTAGGATTGACCTGTTCCTTAGTAAGCGATGCTTCTATAGTTCCTAATAGTAGCTTTGCTCGATCAATCAAACTGTTACTATATACAGGTTGATTGATAATTCCCTGAATAAATGCTTCATTGTCAGGCCAAACTTGATTTCCTTATCCTTATAGAGACTCATCAAATCTGCCCAGAGAACTTCCCAGTTTTCTTTTTTCCAAGAATAGGGTCTTTGAAAAAGTGGTATTTGGAATTGTTTAGTACCTTCTAGTAAATTCCGGAGACTGGTTTCTGCTGCCTTCATTGTTACTATTTATTTTCGTTTTGCTTCAATATTAGATAAACGGCATTTTGCCTAATCCAAGAATGGAATACTGCCCAATTTTGCTAGGAAGCCTGCACCTATAGACTTATCTTATATAACCTTAGCCTAACCTACTCTTAAAATTCCACTACCCGTGCCAGATACCCCATGCACAGAAAATATTACTGAATTAGTCGCCATTCACGCGCATCAATGAACTGAGCTAAATGCCCGACATTAGTTGTAGCAACGATAACTTCATTCCCCTGCTCTACCACTAATGTAGCTTGAGCTGCCAGAATTACATCCCCATCTAGAGCTTTGGGGTCTGATGTTGGTCTTCCTCTCTTACGTGCTTCTGCCCATAATTTAGCCGCTTTGAGCATCACTTCTGTAGTAATTGGACGGTAGGTAATTGCAGCTTTAAGTTGATCAAGTCGTCTAATCCCTGCCACTTTACCAACTCGAAGCAACTCACGCCGCACCTCATAATCAGCTATTTCAGGCAACATTACTTCATATCCTTTTAGGGGTAAATTATCTAGCCAAAGCTTACATTCTTGACAAATAGGAGATGACGTTTTGGGATTCGTCACCATTCCTAAAGGGCCAGTGTCTAACATGACTATCCTACTCATCAAAACAAGGCTCGATTAGAAAAACGATCTTCATCAAGCGCCTGTCGGAGGTATTTCCAGGTTTCAGTCTGTTCTTGTTCATCTCCCTCCTCTATCCATTGCCTAGTTAACTCTGTTAAAGCCTTATGCTGTTGAGCGAGTCGGTTAGCTTCAACAGTTTCAGGTGTAGCGTTTTGTTCAGAAGTTTCAGATGGTGTTGACTTGAGAGTGACGCTTTGACCAAACAAGCGAATAATTTGCAGTAAGTTAGGCAAGTATTCTTCAGGTATTTGATTAATTGCACCAATTATTTCTTCTATTTGAGTTTGGTGTGAACCTGAAATATCCTCTAGGGGTTCACTTTTTATACTTAGCTCAGACATAATTACGTTTGCTCTAAGATCTACACTTACATTTAAACATAAATAAGGTGGGCAAATGCCCACCTTACCTTAATTATCTAACCGCCGCAGGCATCCCCAAAATATCCTCAATTCGCGGCATTTCCTCCAACGGAATCACCCGTCCTTCATCCTCAAACCCAGCGATTTGATCGAAATTCAAATACCGATACAAATCACCTGCAAACGGATTAATTTTCTTACCCACAATCTCCATGTATTCCTGTACCGTTGGTACTCGTCCTAACAACGCACAAACGGCTGATAATTCCGCTGAACCAAGATAGACTCGTGCATCCTTACCCATGCGATTATTAAAGTTACGAGTTGAGGTAGAAAATACTGTTGTTCCATCTCCCACCCGCGCTTGATTTCCCATGCACAAACTGCAACCGGGAACCTCTGTTCTTGCACCCGCCGCGCCAAATGTGCCGTAAACTCCTTCTTCTTTCAATTGTTTTTCATCCATGCGAGTGGGTGGACAAATCCACAACCGAACTTTTGCCGGAGGTTCCCCTTCTAAAACCTTCGCTGCTGCGCGATAATGACCGATATTGGTCATACAAGACCCAATAAATACCTCATCAACGCGATCGCCTGCCACTTCACTCAATAACTTCACATTATCCGGGTCATTGGGTGCAGCAACAATGGGTTCCTTGATTTCATTCAAATCAATCTCAATAATTTCCACATACTCCGCATCTGCATCTGCTTCCATTAATACTGGATTTGCCAACCATTCCTCCATCTTGGCAACCCGACGCATAATGGTTCGTTCATCGTGATAGCCTCGCGCTACCATATTTTTTAATAGCGCCACATTGGATCGTAAATATTCGGCAACCGTCTCTACTCCCAACTTAATGGTACATCCCGCACAAGACCTTTCCGCCGTGGCATCCGTCAATTCAAAGGCTTGTTCAACTTTTAAATCTGGCAACCCTTCAATCTCCATAATTCGTCCGGAGAAGATATTTTTCTTATTCTGCTTCTCCACAGTTAGCAATCCCTTTTGAATGGCTACATAGGGAATTGCATTGACAATATCTCGCAGCGTTACTCCGGGTTGTAACTCCCCTTTAAACCGCACTAAAACGGATTCTGGCATATCCAATGGCATTGCACCCAACGCCGCCGCAAATGCGACTAATCCCGAACCTGCTGGGAAGGAAATTCCTAATGGAAAACGAGTATGAGAATCACCACCCGTTCCTATCGTATCCGGTAATAACATTCGGTTTAACCAGGAGTGAATAATGCCATCACCGGGACGTAACGCTACCCCGCCACGAGTTGCAAAGAAATCGGGTAATTCTTTATGGGTTTTGATGTCTACAGGTTTAGGATATGCGGCGGTATGGCAGAAACTTTGCATAACTAAATCTGCACTAAATCCCAAACAAGCGAGTTCTTTTAATTCATCACGAGTCATTGGCCCTGTGGTATCTTGAGAACCAACGGTTGTCATGATGGGTTCGCATGACCTACCGGGACGAACACCGGGTAAACCGCACGCTTTCCCCACCATTTTTTGGGCTAATGTAAAGCCTTTTCCGGTATCTTCTGGCTGTTTGGGACGGATGAAAATAGGACTCGGTTCTAATCCTAATGCTTGACGAGTTTTATCAGTTAGGGAACGTCCAATTAATAAGGGAATGCGTCCGCCTGCCCGTACTTCATCGAGAATTGTATCGGGTTTGAGGGTAAAAGTGGAAATGATTTCTCCGGCTTCATTGGTAATTTCTCCCTGATACGGATGGATGGTAATCACCATTCCGGTTTCCATCCCAGAGACATCACATTCAATTGGTAATGCGCCAGAATCTTCAGCGGTATTGAAGAAAATCGGGGCAATTTTTCCACCTAAAATATATCCCCCTGCCCGTTTATTCGGAACAAAGGGAATATCGTCGCCAATATGCCAAAGTAAAGAATTAATGGCTGATTTGCGGGATGAACCTGTACCTACAACATCCCCAACATAAGCAACAGGATACCCGTTTTCTTTTAATTTGGCAATAGTTTGTAAGGCTCCCGGCATCCGCGTTTCTAGCATCACGGTCGCGTGTAAGGGAATATCCGGGCGCGTGGTGGCGTGGGTAGCGGGGGATAAATCGTCGGTGTTGGTTTCTCCCGGTACTTTAAACACGGTTACGGTAATGGCTTTCGGCAGTTTGGGGCGGCGGATGAACCAGGCGGCATTTGACCACGCATCGACGACTTGCTTGGCGTAGGGGTTGATATCGGACAGGGCGATAATGTCGTGAAAGGCATCAAATACGAGCAGGATTTTGCTCAGAGCAGTGGCGGCTTCGGCGGCTAAGGGATTGTCAGGGGATTTGAGCAAATCGATGAGGGATTGCACATTGTAACCCCCCATCATCGTCCCTAATAGGTCTACGGCACCTTGGTGACTCAGTAAAGGACTGGTGACTTCGCTTTTGGCAATGGCGGTTAAAAATCCGGCTTTGACATAGGCTGCTTCGTCAACACCGGGAGGAATGCGATCGCGCAGCAGTTCCATTAAGGTTTCTTGTTCCCCTGGTGGCGGGTTTTTCAGCAGTTCACAGAGTTCGGAGGTTTGTTGGGCATTCAGGGGTAGGGGGGGAATTCCTAGTGCAGCGCGTTCAGCGACGTGTTGGCGGTAGGATTCAAGCATGGCAACAGTGTCCTCTCTTAGTATTTGCACGCATTTTTACAGGTTATCTAAAGGTTGATCAAGTTACAGGGTACTCAATCAGATCCCCGACTTCTTGAAGAAGTCAGGGATCTTGGCGTTTATGAATCATTGAGGATTGCTATGTTTAACGCAAACTGTAGTCAGGGTTATATTCAACCAACTCGATTTCATTCCCATCCGGATCGGTAACGTAGATACGGTGCTTAGTTTCCGGTGCAGTCATGGTGTAATATTCAATCCCATTTTTACTGAGGTGTGTCTTCATTGCCTCGCCATTATCAATCACAAAACCAACGTGATTTACTCCAAGATTTTCGTAAATTTCATGTACCCGTTTGTGATTGGGGTTGTGATTGAGTGCGAGATAAAATTGGTCGTTACCGATGTGCATCCAGCGATCGCTACCTTCCTGATTTTCTGCACGGACATACCAATCGGGAAATAGGGTTTGGTAAAAGCTTTTGCTTGCGTCAATATCTTGGCACGACAGGTTGATATGTTCAAATCGTTGTAGTTTCGCCATTTCTGGTTCTCCCATGAGAGCAAGTTGACCTTTTTCTTAATCATAGTCGTTATGACTACGGATTGCCAATTTAAACTATTTTGCTTTTTAAACGCTACACATAGCGAGAGAATAAGAAAAGGTTAAAGGGCACAACTTCCTAATGATTACAATATATAGTGAGGCGCATCGATATGTGCCCCTACCGACTATCTGTAGTCTAATTTTATCAAATTAGTTTTATACACTAACTGAACAGGAAAATTCTGCTATGGCATTTCTCAAATAGATGAGGTACAGTTGCATTTTCTTCCCCACTCCCCACTCCCCACTCCCCAAAACCTAGGAATTTGTACCTCATGAGCATGAAAACCGCTATAACATTGCCTTAACCACATCCAGATCGTAAGGAAAAGGTCGGTGTAATGGACGATAATCTCGCTCATCAGCGGGTCCGTGACGCAAAACTGAATTAATAACAATACAAGGTTGCGAACTCATATTAATTGCACCGTGAGGAATACCGGGTGGAATTTTAACGATGGTTGGTTTACATTCGCTCATTAAAATGTATTGATACTGTCGATTTTGCAACACCACAAGTACCACAGAACCTTGTACAACCAGAAGCTGATCCGTTTGAAAGTGATGAACAAACAAATCTTCAACTGTTCCAGGCGCGATGGTAACTAGGGTAGTTTCGTGACCAAACAACGGTTGGTGAATTCCAGAGGTTCCCAGATGCTTTCCTGAGTCTACCGGACAGATTTCAATACCATTCGCGGGACTCATACAAGTCAACGGAAAGAGTTCCACCTTATTTTTGATACTCATAAGATTAACCCTCCACTTAAAGGGTTGTTTCAGGATTGAAAGCGCCAATTTTAGATAATTGATGGGGAAGTATCGGCAACTTTCATAAAGTAGAAAGGAATCTAATTATTTTAGGTTGCAATAAGTATTTACTCACACCGAATAGGGTTTGCTGCGATCCCTTCTCTTATAATTATAGTTTAAGCTGAATTTTGAAAAGCGATCGCACTCAGTTCTAGGATCAAGTTATTGGGGTGCTGAGTTCTGATTGTTAGTTTAACAATAACTAAACTTTAATTACAAAACTTTACATAATTGAATTAAATGACAGCGACATTTCGACCAATAACTACTACCAAAGTATTATTTTATCAAAGCTAATTAACTGCCTTTGGATTGATTGGATACCTGACCCGACCATGCAAAAATGAGCCTAAAAAAGGTGAGGTATCGTTATGATCGGTCAACTGCTTGATAGACGTTAGTTTAACAGTGATATTTATGCCGTAGGAGTTATCGGAATTCAAGTCGCTACCGGATTATCGATTGATGAATTAGTATCTCTGTTGGGTTCCCCGAATTCAACATTAGGTAAAAAAAGTTGGCGCGATCGCTCCTCAATTCGCGCTGAATTAGCCAATATTCTTGATCAGATGATACAGCCTGACCGCTTCATCGGTAGGATTTACATTGTTTGAAACGTTGTTAAATTATGTTCCAAAAATCACTCAAATTGTGGGAGAAACCGTAGGTTTAGCCATCGTATTTCCGCGAGTTGTCGGTGCAGTTGCTGGACACATGGCTTGGAGTGGTTTGTTTGGTTATTTTATTGGTTTGAGTGCGCTTAAAACTCGGAAGCGATGGCTAATTATTGCAATGGGTTATTTGATTTCAGCACTCTTACACGCCTTGTGGAATACCTTTAGTGTGGGGGGGAATTATCTGATTGCGATCGCGGTGGGTGTTTTATCCTATGCTTTTCTAACAGCAGCAATTCTCAAAGCCAGAAGACTTTCACCCTTGCGATCGCAAAATTTCGCTACTCGTTTTTATCCTTGAGTCAATATAGCCAGTTTAAATGATTTGTAAAATACCTCT
>DNGI01000398.1:11822-17579 GCA_003486645.1 Cyanobacteria bacterium UBA11370
TGTAAAATACCTCTCCCTTGTCTCCCTTGTCTCCCTTGTCTTCCTTGTCTCCCTTGTCTTTCCTTGTTCACGAATCAAATAGACTAGCTATAGATTGGTTTAAGCCATCCCTAATTCTCTTTAAAACGCCAGAGCATTACTCGATCCACTATCTATAATCTGAGCAGAGGTAGAGAACTCATGAAACGTTTAACTTTACTAATTTTACTCGTTATTCCCGGTAGTCTTGTTGTTGTTGCCTCTAGTTGGTGGGGGTTGAATGATTTCATTGCTTTAGTTAATGCTAACCAACGATTTCAGCAGCTAGCTAATCAAGGAGCGGGTCAAAGAGAGTTATTTATTATGGCTCATAAAGAAGATACTCACCGCATTAATGTAGGTTTTGATGGGACTTGGATATTGCTAGGAGGTATTTTAGCGGGGATGGGAATCCTAGGGATTCTGCAAACAGATAAACCGAGTCAGTAGTCATTGGTTATTGGCAAGGGTTTTAAGTATGTTTACCCAGCCAATCTCATTGTATTTATTCCTAATTAATTAACTCTAGGGAGGTAAGTTTCAGGTTATAAAATACGTCCTATTGACGAGGAAGTTGGAGTTATCAATACTTAGCATTAAATTATAGCAAATATCAAACTAATACCTAGAAATAGGTACTCAAATTTTTAATGAAACTAGGGAGATAGACGCTATGAGAAAGCTATCGAGATTGATAACATTCCTGCCAATTTTGGGTTTAATTATAGGCGGTTGCGCTACTCATTTACCCTCCTCAACTCAAAATCTAAATGGCACATCTGACACAGAAAAAAGTAGCAATAATTATGCTGCCAATCATGCCACTAATACTCAAGCATCAGCCTCAATTAAGCGTCTGGAAGAGACAGAAGACGTGAAGATAGGGGAAATTGACTATGTTCTATCTGAAACTGAACCTAACCCACAGCTAGAACAAGCAATTTTACAAACTATGCCGGATTATGGACAACTGGCTACGCCTGATCAGTATGTACGCTACTACTACAACTTGATCGATCTTAATGAGGATAGACAACTAGAAACGGTGGTTTTTCTATTTGGAGATTACACTTGTGGATCGGGAGGTTGTGATATCTTGATTTTCACTAAGAATGGTCAAGATTATCAGTTAGTAGGAGATCTGACATTAGGCAGCGCCCCTATCCTAGTAACATCTGAACGCACAAATGGATGGAAGGATATAGTTCAGACAGAAGATGATTCTTATCAACGACTCTATTACCGCCGAATTCAGTTTGATGGTCAAACTTATTCTTTAAGGTATCCAGATGTAGAACGTAACACCACTCTCAATGGTGTAGCCCTAATAGCTGATGATAGATTTTCTGATTCTGAGTCTGGCATTCTTTTGCGTCCTAATACTCAATCACAACTCACTGAATCATCGAAGGTAGCCATTAATGGAATTGGCCCGATTCGTGTAGGAATGACAGTAAAGGAAGCAGAAAATTCTGCTGATATTAAGCTAATTAGAGAGGAGATAGGCGCTCATGAAAACTGTTCTTACGTGAAACCGCAAACTGGACCGAGTGGTGTTGAGTTTATGGTTATCGATGATAGGATTGCCAGAGTGAATATTTATGAGAATCCTCGCATTACAACCGTCGGAGGCGCAAAGATTGGAGATACTGAAGAACGGATAAAATCACTTTACCCAGGACAGATAGAAGTTAGTCCTCATGAATATGTTCCGGGTGGTCATTACCTAACGTTTGTCCCCAAAGATTCTCAAGATCAACAGTACCGTGTGGTGTTCGAGACTGATGGTAAGCGCGTTACAGATTTTCGAGCAGGTCGAATTCCTGAAGTCGAATATGTCGAGGGGTGTGTATAACTAAAGTTTGGGTTTGAGCAAGGTTGCAGACGGTGCGCTTCTAGATAAATTTAGGCAGCTGATATCCGTATCTTGTTCATCCCTCATCCTGCTTTTCTTTCCACCAAATCCTTAATTCAAGCTAGGGAGATAGTCTCTATGAAAAAACTATCGGTATTGACAACATTCTTGCCAATTTTTGGTTTAATCCTAGGTAGCTGTGCTATCCCTAATCAACCCGTTGGACAAGAACTTCAAGAAATATCTCAGACCCACTACCAAGGCAGTGATGACACTCAACCACAACTGACTGAATCATCAAAGTTAGCAATTAATGGAATTGGTCCGATTCGGGTGGGAATGACGCTGGAGGAAGCAGAAAAAGCGGCTAGAACAAAGCTAATACGAATCCCATACCCTGATAACAAATCGGCAAATTGCTTTTATGTTGAACCAGAGGATGGTCTAAAGGGTCTCTCATTTAAAGTTGTTAACGACCAAATTGTCCTAGTAGAAATCAACGGAGACAACCCTGGCATTACAACAGTCAGTGGTGCGAAGATTGGTGATAAGCAAGAGCAGATTGAATCACTCTACCCAGAACATCTAGAAGTAAGATATACCCTACCTGGAGATAATACGCTATTAACGTTTGTCCCCAAAGATGAATCCGAACAACAGTATAGGATGGAGTTTACCATCTATGATACCCTTGTTACTCGCATTCTAGCGGGTAAGCGATCTGAAGTCGAAGATCCAACGCAATGTTTCTAAGCAGAAGTTTCCTTTTTTATCACCGATAGGATTGGGCAATAAACTCAACAAAACTGTGGATAAGAACATCAAAGATCCAATTTAAGGCAGCATAGAGTCCTAATTTTATTATCCTTCCATCAACATTAGCCGTAGTGGATCTAAATGGACAAACCAAGGGAAAGATCTGTCTTTAAGTTCAACCCATTTTTCTTTAAAGATTTCAACTTGTAAATGATACTCTTGAGGATTAGTTGGAGCAGAGTGTAGCTTAAGATAAAGCGTCATGCGGTGTTGAGTTTCACTCATCTGCACTAACCAGCAAGGAAAAGTATTCTCCCGATCCAGTTCCTTTGGAAAGCTGAAATGATGAGCGCGAATTCCTACATAAATCAAGGGATTGGGGATGGGTTCAATAACCTGCAAGGTACAATTCCAATCCAGCGCATTGATATGTTGGGAGTCGATAATTGTGGTGCGAGAAAAGTTTTTACACTCGGTAATTTGTGCAACTGTATAAGTCGTTGGTCGCTCAAATATATCAGCTTTGGAACCATAAGCGATCGCCTTCCCTTCCGACATGACTAATAAATTATCACAAATTCGATACGCTTCTTCTAACTTGTGGGTGACAAATAATGTCACTCCTTCATAGGTTGAGAAAACTTCGGTTAGTAATTTTTCAATTTGGCTGCGGAGATAAGTATCGAGTGCTGAAAGGGGTTCATCTAAGAGTAACGCATCGGGGGCGATCGCTAAGGCTCTAGCTAAGGCAACTCGCTGCTGCTGTCCTCCAGAAAGTTGGTGAGGGTAACGATGTTCTAAACCCTTTAATTGCATGATATTCATATATTTTAAAATCTGCTCTCTTTGTTCAACCTTCGGTAGGTGTTGCAGACCAAAGGCAATATTTTCGATTACACTCATATGAGGAAATAGGGCATAATTTTGAAACACAAAGCCAATCCGGCGCTGAGGAGTGGGAATATTAATTCCTCGTTTTGAATCAAAGAGAACTCGACCATTTAATACAATTCGTCCTTCCGTTGGAGTTTCTAATCCAGCAATGCAGCGCAGAGTCATACTTTTACCCGAACCCGAAGCGCCTAACAGTCCTAACGGTTTTCCATTCGTAGTAAAGGTGGTTTCTAAGGTAAAACTGGGGAGATGTTTTTTGAGATTAAGGAAAAGTTGGTTGTTGGTTGTTGGTTGTTGGTTGTTTGTTGTTTGTTGTTTGTGAGTACGAATTAGGGAAAATCGGTTAATCAATACTGAAAACTGGCTAATGAATAATAAGCAGCGAGTAATAACTCTTTTATTGGAAAACTGTTGAGTTCCCGACCAATAATTGATGGCTGAGATTGCCCCTAAAGCAATTCCTATCATCAATAATACCCAGAATAATGCTTCAGTCATATTGCCAGATTCGGATGCAAAAAAAATTGCGATCGCAATTGTTTGGGTTTTGCCCGGAATACTACCCGCTAACATTAACGTAGCCCCAAATTCGCCTAACGCTCTAGCAAAGGCTAAAATAGTTCCAGCTACAACACCAGGTAAACCTAGGGGCAAAATTACTTGCCAAAATATCCGCCACTCCGACGCACCTAATGTACGAGCGCAATGAATTAAATTAGTTTCAACTTGTTCAAAGGCTCCCAATACTGTTTTATACATCAAAGGAAATGCTACTACAGTAGCAGCAATAACCGTTGCTGACCAAGAAAAGATAATAGTAATTCCGAGTTGATTTAATAATTGTCCAATTGGACTGTTTTTACCGAGTAATAGTAATAATAAAAAGCCAACGACTGTTGGTGGCAGAACTAAAGGAAGCGTGAAAATCCCATCAATTAATCCTTTCCCTTTGCCTTGATAACTAAACATCCAACGCGCTGCTGCAATTCCTAGAAAGAAGGCGATCGCTGTTGCAACACTAGCCGTTTTCAAAGAAATCCAAACGGGTGATAAGTCTAAGTTCAACATTACAAAAATAACAGATATAGGGTAGTCAGGGGTAGGTATCCTATTGGTGAGTTGGTTTAATATCTGTCCCCTTTGTTATGGTTTTTACTTCATGAGGATGGGAATTTTCTGTATCGTAATGTAGGCGATCGCAAAAATTAAGGAATACTATCTAACGTGTTAATTTTGAGTCATTCTAAACCCATACTTCTCAAATACTCCTTTTGCAGATTGACTCGACAAAAACTCAATAAACTCTTTAGCCGCATCAGGATTTTTACTATCTTTCAATATCGCTACTGGATACATAATTGGCGAATGAGAATCTGTGGGTGCAGTTGCGACAACCTTAACTTTATCGGAAGCTTTAGCATCTGTTGCATAGACAATTCCTGCCTCAACATTACCTGTTTCCACATAGGATAAGACTTGACGAACATCCTTAGCAAAAATAAACTTAGACTCAAGAGATTTAAGTAACTTAAGAGAGGTTAAAACTTCCTTCCCATATTGTCCAGCGGGTACACTATCTGGATTACCCAAGGCAATCTTACTCACCTTATTACCTGTCAAATCTTTAAAATTAGAGATATCAGTTCTATCTTTTGGAATAATCAATACAACCTGATTTGTCAGCAAATCTTTCCGCGTATCTGCAAGTAAAAGCTCTTTATCTTGCAGTGCATTCATTTGTTTTGGAGCGGCAGAAATAAACACATCTACAGGCGCTCCCTGTTCAATTTGTTGCTGCAAAGCACCAGATGAACCAAAGTTATAACTAATAGTAATATTGGGCTTTTGTTGAGTAAAAAATGGCGCGATCGCTTCCATTGCATCTTGCAAACTCGCCGCCGCTGATACGGTAAGCGTGACGGTTTCAGCTTCTGGCGTTGAAGTATTAGAGGAATTTTGGGTTGTTATTTGAGAGCAACCTACCACTACCAAAAAGGCTGCAACCATCCAAACTATCCAGGTGAATAAACGTCTTTTATTCATTTGATGAATTCCTATTTCTAACTTTCCTAAGCCTCAACCCATTATTGAGATAACTCTGAACACTCAAACTACTTGGTAGGATCGTACCAACGATATGATTTACAGGACTTACGCAAGTGTCACAATAAAATCAACTTGTAGGGTGCGTCAGACCAATTTATTGATCGAGATAATCAGGGTTTGCTCGTCTG
>DNGI01000276.1:0-466 GCA_003486645.1 Cyanobacteria bacterium UBA11370
GGAGATGGGGGGAGGGGGAGAGTTTTATCCTCAATCCAAAATCTAAAATCCCTAGAACCTATCAAAAATATTTTGAGTGCTATTTCGGCTAAGGGATTAGAATTTAAACGGGTTATTCTTTATAAGTTTGGTGAGGAGTGTAACTATAATGTTTGGAATTTGAAGGGTAAAACTATCGATCAACGGGTGAAGGTTGAATACTTTTTTAATAAGCTTTATGTGGCTGCTAGTCGTGCAACTGAATATCTATTTGTCGTTGATTCGGAAAAAGGAGAGCGCCAACTCTGGCATTATGCTAGTGATGAAGCATTATTGCAAGCGATGTTAGGGCAAGCTAGAAGTAAAGCCCGTTGGGATGATCGGGTTCGCACGATCAGCCCTGGAACGCCGAAAATGGCTGAGGAATTGCGGGAAGATGACCCAGATGCGATCGCGCATGAGTTTGAAATCAAGGGATTAAACTCAG
>DNGI01000276.1:676-1047 GCA_003486645.1 Cyanobacteria bacterium UBA11370
TGAAATCAAGGGATTAAACTCAGAAAATCCGGGTTTGCTTCGACGTGCTAAAGGGTTTTACAGTGATTTAGGAAATAATGCTAAAGCCTATTTTTGTGAGGCGTGGGCGCTCAAGTTTGAAGGGCAATTTAAGGATGCGGGGAATTATTTTATTGAGTTGGGTAATGGGGATGAAGCTAGAGATTGTTTCTGGCAAGGGATGTGTTGGTCTGAGTTAGTTAATTGGTACAATCTGAATAAAAATTATCGAACAGAAGAGCGTTCTATTGCTTTGTTTATGATAGCTGATTCCCAGGATTTAGAGGCTATTAATCGTTTCACGACGTTTATTGTAAGTCAGGGGTTTACGTTGGCAACGGATGTGGCAACGG
>DNGI01000276.1:1268-6176 GCA_003486645.1 Cyanobacteria bacterium UBA11370
GATGTGGCAACGGATGTGGCAACGGATTTGGTAACGGATGTGGCAACGGATTTGGTAACGGATGTAACGGATGGGTTTTTGTTACAAACAACAAACAACCAACAACTAACAACAAACAACCAACAACTAACAACCAACAACCAACAACTAACAACCAACAACCAACAACCAACAACCAATAACCAACAACAATGGAAAGAAGCAATACGAGAGTATGCTGATCGGATTCATGGGTTACTTAGTAATGTTGATATTATGCCGGAGCAATGGCAACAGTTTGGGGAGGTTTTGGTTGCTTTAGATGCAGTTGGATATAAGGGGGTAAAATCGTTAGGGGGTGAGTGTTTCTATCGCGCTAAAAATTATCAGCAAGCGGTTAATAGTTGGGAAGTTGATAATGTAGCGAAGAAACCTGAATACCATCGGGCAAAAGCTAAGATGGTAGGGATGCCTGATGGATTAGAGTATTTAGTAGAGGCTGGGGATTATGACGGTATTATTGGTGAGTGGGTGGGAGCAGGAAAACCTCGGGATCGCCGCTGGCTTCACTATGTTGCTGTAGCGCTTGAAACTAAGCGTTACTATCAACAAGCTTTTGTTATTTATGTCTGGTTGGATGAATTGGTTAAGGTTAAAGAATGTTTTGAATTAGCTAGGCAAAGCACAGCTTCTATTAAACTAATTACCGTTCTATTCCAATATTTTTTCCGCAAGAAGTACTGGAGTGAGGGGATGGACGCTATCGAAAAGTATCTTATTCCTTATATTGGTACAGATCCTAAAAAATCGGCTGTAAAGTTTGAGGTTGTGTATGAGATAGCTTGTTCGGAATTAAGATCGCAACAAATTAGAAAAGACCAGCAAAAACGGGTTGAAAAGTTTATCAAAGAATACATTTTGTCAACATCAGAATGGACTCAGTATCTGTTAATGCAGCAGGTGGGAATTGCTCTAGAAAAGTTAGGTGTACTGATAGGAACTCTGTCGTTTTATGAGCAATTTTTTGATAATTATGAACTAGAAATTCGTCAGTTTGCAAGGGAACGTTGGATTGCTACCAAACAGAAGCAGGAGGATTATGCTAAAAATCAGGGTAAGTTTGACAAGGCGGTAAAAGCGAAGTCTGAACTTCTGAAACAATCGAATAGTTGGTCAATTTCTCCAGAATCTGTATCCCTTGTCCCCCCAGCAGCGCCGAAAGAACGTCCACGACCAAAAATTCATAAGTCTGCTGCACAATCAGCTACTCAATTGAAGTTGAAAACGATCAAGCAACCTGTTATTCAAGGATTACCAAGCGACTCAATTATTGAGCAACTCGAAGATGGAGTGATTGGGTTTGGGGTGCGCCATTTAAGGATTAAGGTGATGAGTTCCAGCAAACAGGTTTTAATTGCTGATAGTCTGAATAATCGGGAAGTCAGAGTAGATTGGGCGCAATGTCAGGTTAATATTGGAGAAGCAACAATAGAAGTGAGTGGAGGGAATCAATTATCGTTTGCGATCTTTGCGAGTGGTTATAGTGGGGTTTTGATTTGCGATCGCAAACAGTCTCGGTTGGAACTAGAGGTTCAAGGTTGCGTTAGCAAAATTTCTATAGACTTATAGATAGTGTTTCAGATCTTCGACATATTAGAGGGGTCGGCGATTTTGCCTTCACTCCTATTAAGCATTGACTTCAAAAAACCTAATTCTAACTTCACTTCCTTGGCTAGACTCTAATTCAATTTCTCCCTCTAACTGGTCTGTTAAAGCGTTAACTAATTTTAAACCTAAAGTCGGTGATTGGTAAATATTCAAATCTTTAGGAAAGCCGATCCCGTTATCTTTTATAATTAAGGTAAATCTTTGTTCTGCGTCAGATTCAAGGTAAATCTCAACTAAGCCGTGTGTTTGTTTGGGAAAAGCATATTTTAACGAATTAGAAACCAGTTCATTAATAATTAAGCCACAAGGAATTGATGTATCCAAGTTGAAAAAAACAGACTCTACATTGACTTTCACTTCGATAAAGTCTCTATCAACTCCGTAGGACTCAAATAGATAACTCGCTAAAGTGTCCACATATTCAGCAAAGTTAATCCTATCTAGAAATGCTGAATAATAAAGTTGATCGTGGATCATTGCCATTGATTTGACACGATTCGCGCTTTGCCGAAAAATTTCTAGAGTTTCTGGTTCTTTCAAAGTCTGAGATTGCAAATCAAGCAAACTGGAAATAATCTGCAAGTTGTTTTTTACTCGATGGTGGACTTCCTGCAATAAGATTTCTTTTTCTCGCAGTAACGCACGCAAAGCTTCTTCTGCTTGCTTTTGTTTTGTAATATCAATTCCCACTAGTACCGCAGCAGTATCCTGATTGTATTTTTGAGCTACAACTAAGTAATTTCTAGTAGTATTCTCGATCTGTATATCAACAACTTCAGATGCTGTTTGTTCGGAGTTTGCCAAAAACTGAAGCATAAACTTAGCAAAATCAGGACTGTTCTCCAGAAAGCCGATTTGTTTACCAATAAAGTTATCCGTTGAAAGGTTTAATAGATCAGCTAAATGCTTGTTCACACCCAGATAATGCCCATCTGAACTCAGCCAAGAAACTGATCCAGGTACGGTATTTAAAATAGCTTCTAACTGATTTTTTGCTTGCTCTAGTTCCTCAATAAACCGCCTGCGTTCGGCTTCAGCTCGCTTGCGGGGCGTGATATCTTGAAAAGCAACTATGGCATAAATAATCGTGCCATACTCATCATAAATTGGGGTTCCTAAAACTTCTACCTGAATCGTTTGATTGGGTTGGTGTATTTCTAGATCATCAATCGTTGTTTTCTCCCCTATCAAGGCTCGCGTAACGGGTAAACGTTCTATCGGATATAACTGATCTGTGCCACTAACGTAATATTGATAAACTTCGGAATATTGCTCAATCAGTACATCTGACTTAACTTCTCTACCCAGTAATTGCAAGCCACTTTGATTAATATAAATGGTTTTAGCGTCAGTATCAAGGACTCTTATTCCTACCGGAATTGCTTCAAGAATTTGATTGAGCTTTCTTTCATTTTCGCGCAGCAAAGCATTTTCTTTAGCTTGGATGTTGGTTTTCCACTGTACATATCCATAGACAGCAGTGACTAACGCCAGGATATAAAAACTATACGCCCACCACGTTTTCCAAGGTGGAGGGGTAATAATAATTTTAATAGCCGTACCTTCTTCATTCCAAACCCCATCATTATTGGAACCTTTAACTCTAAAAATGTATGTACCTCCATCAAGGTTTGTATAGCTAGCGTAGCGTCTATTCCCTGAGTAAATCCAGTCTTTATCAAAGCCTTCTAGTTTATACGCATATTTATTTTTCTGAGGATTAGTATAGTCGAGTGCGGCAAATTCAAAACTAAAAAAATCGTCTTTATAAGATAATTTAATTTCTTTAGTAACAGAAATTGATCGATCCAGTTTGACGCTTTCGTTAAATTTTTTGAAGTCGGTTATAACGATGGGGGGGATATGGGGATTGTCTTGTACTTGTGCGGGATAAAAGGCATTAAACCCATTAAGCCCACCAAAAAACATTTCTCCGGTTTTACTTTTAAGATAGGCTTTTACTCCATCAAACTCATTCCCCTGAAGTCCATCACTGACATCATAATTTCTAAATGTTTCAGTTTTAGGGTTAAATTTTGATAGTCCTTTCCCAGTGCTTAACCAAAGATTGCCCTCATCATCCGATAGAATACCAACGACAGAATTGTTAGGAAGACCTTCTTTGTCAGTATAATGAGTAAAGGTTTCAGTGGCGATATCAAACTTATCAAGTCCTCCCCCAAATGTGCCAATCCAAAGTGTACCTGCTGGGTACTCATAAATAGCATCAATGCGATCATAGCTTAAGCTATTGGGTTCATTCGTCTCATGTTGATAGCGTGTAAAGTTCTCGGTTTCACGGTTAAATTTATTAAGTCCACCCTGACCATAACCCCCAATCCAAAGTGTACCAGACTGGTCTTCATAGATTGAAAAAGCTAGATTATCGCTTAAGCTAGTTAGATCATTGGGGTCGTAGGTGTAGTGTGTAAATTGCCCAGTTTCCCGATTAAATTTGTTGAGTCCACCACTAAACGTGCCAATCCAGAGAGTGCCTAAATGATCTTCATAAATTGATGCAATAGTATTATCACTCAAGCTCTTTGGATTATTAGGATCGTGGGTATAGTGGGTTAATTGCCCCGTTTTTCGGTCAAATTTATCAAGCCCACTGCCAAATGTACCAATCCAAATAATACCTAAATGGTCTTCATAAACTGACCATACAGCGTCACTACTTAAGCTATTAGGATTATTGGGATCATGGGTATAATGAGTAAATTCTCCAGTTTGGCGATCAAATTTATTTAATCCTCCATTAAATGTGCCAATCCAAAGATTTCTATCTTTATCTTCATAGATTGATGCAATATGATTATCACTTAAGCTGTTTAAGATAGTTGGATTATGTTTGTAAGTAATAAATTTTTGCTCTTGAGTATTTAGTTTATTGAGTCCGCTGAATCCGGTTCCAATCCATAATATCTCTGAATTATCTTTCTCAATAGAAGCAATTGTATTTTCGCTCAAACTCTTGGTGTTAGTTGGGTCGTGGGTGTAATGGATAAATTTTTTTGATTTTGGATCGAATTTTTCGAGGGCTGTCCCGTATGCCTTTCCATACCAGCTACTGGTGACTAGCCAGAGATTGCCAAATCTATCTTCAGCTATTGAACTTACAGTGTTATCACTCAAACTATTAGGGTCATCTAGGTTGTGAGTATAATGAATAAATTGCCCCGTTTCTCGATTAAATTGATTGAGTCCTCCACCGCCAGTGCCAATCCAGAACTGACCCGACTGGTCTTCATAAATTGATAA
>DNGI01000135.1:0-9477 GCA_003486645.1 Cyanobacteria bacterium UBA11370
TAACTATAGCGAGGCGAAATGAGTTGCAAAACTCCTCCTTGTCCCCCTTGTCCTCCTTGTCCTCCTTGTCCCCCTTTTTTCACGAGTCAAATCCACCCTCTATATCACCCCATAATAACTAATAAATCTTCTGAGGTCAACGTGCAACTAAAGCAGGCAATTATTGTTCATAAAGCTAGAGATTCTCAAGGTCAAGCTTGGGCGGAAAAATGTGCTAGGCAATTAGAAAAACGTAACTGCCATGTCCTAATTGGACCGAGTGGGCCAAAAGATAATCCTTACCCGGTTTTTTTAGCCTCTGTCATGCAAACAATTGACCTAGCAATAGTGCTGGGTGGGGATGGTGCAGCATTGGCAGCAGCGCGACATCTCGCCCCAGAAGGAATCCCAATTTTGGCGGTGAATGTGGGGGGACATTTAGGATTTTTGACTGAACCCTTTGAGGCACTCGAAGATACTGAGGATGTTTGGGATCGATTATTAGACGATCGCTATGCTGTACAGCGCCGAATGATGGTTCAAGCGTCAACATTTGAGGGTCATCGCACGAATATTGAACCGATGAGTGATCGCTTTTTAGCGCTTAATGAAATGTGTGTTAAACCCGCCTCATCTGATCGGATGATTACCTCAATTTTAGAAATGGAAATTGATGGAGAAGTCGTGGATCAATATCAAGGCGATGGGATAATTGTAGCCACTCCAACAGGTTCGACTTGCTATACTTTATCGGCTAATGGTCCAATTTTACATGATGGGATGGAAGCGATCGTTGTCACCCCAATTTGTCCCTTAAGCTTGTCGAGTCGTCCCCTTGTTCTTCCTCCTGGTTCTGTTGTTAGTATTTGGCCTTTGGGGGATTATGAACTGAATACTAAACTCTGGACAGATGGGGTTCTGGCTACGTCTATTTGGCCTGGACAGCGGGTGGATGTTCGGATGGCAGATTGTCACGCTAAGTTTATTATTTTACGAGAAAACTATTCCTATTACCAGACTTTACGAGAAAAGCTTCAATGGGCGGGAGCAAGAATTCGTTACAATAATAATCATCGTCGTTGAGGTTGTTGGTTGTTGGTTGTTGGTTGTTGGTTGTTGGTGTTGTTACCTATAGCCAGTCTAAATGATTTGTAAAATACCTCCCCCTTGTCTTCCTTGTCTTCCTTGTCTCCCCTTGTCCCCCTTGTCTTCCTTGTCTTCCTTGTCTCCCCTTGTCCCCCTTGTTCACGAATCAAATAGACTCGCTATATCTCCTCTGGGTTGTGGGTTAGAAAAGTTATAAGGCTGAATAAAGTTGCTGAAATTGATGATTGGGAACTAAACCCAGTGGATCAGACGATAAAGATTCTTTGAGACGATGAACGAGATACATATCAATATAACCTTTGTTTTTAGCGGCAATTTTTCCCCGGTATTCACAGTCAAAGAAATCTTTGATTAACTCAAACGTCACTTGGGAAATATTGATACCACCTGCAACTCCTGAAGATTCCATTCTAGAGGCAGTATTAACGGTATCACCCCAAACATCGTAAGTAAACTTTTTCCTGCCAATTACTCCTGCTAGTAATGAACCAGAGTGAATCCCAATTCGGATGTCCCAATAGGGTTGTTTATTTTGTGCTTTCTCAACTTTCCGCCAAGTTAGGAAAGATTGCATTTGTAAGGCAGCTAATACGGCATCAATAGCATGGGTGGCATTAGCAATGGGAATTCCTGCTACAGCCATATAACTATCACCAATCGTTTTTAATTTTTCTAGATTATAAACTTCGCTGACTAAATCAAAGTAAGAAAAACAATAATCTAATTCATCTACAAGTTCTTCTGGGCTGAGTTGTTCAGAGAGTTGAGTAAAGCCTTGGAAATCAGTAAATAAAACGGATGCAGATTCGTAATGGACGGGTTTAACTTTGCCTGTTTCTTTAAGTTCATTAGCAATTTTTTGAGGTAAAATATTTAAAAGCAGCTTGTCCGTCTTCCGCCGTTCTAGCTCAAGTTCAGAGTACAAACGGTTCATTTCTTCTAAAAGTTTATTGGTTTCCTCAAAACATTTAGCATTACGGATAGCACTCGATAATTGGACGGCGAGTAAGTAGCCGATACGCAAATCATCTTGAGTGTATATGGGTAGAGATGATTTGGCAAAATTAATCGAACCAATAATTCGGTTTTCAATTTGCAGAGGAATAATAATCTGAAATGGGTAAGCAGCAAATATTGTACTGCTATAATCGTTGGGGTTAAGTTGGGATTGTCCCGTTTTAAGGGCGCGGCTAATCGGATTAGCGTCTAAAATTGGGCAGGTATCATGAGGAATGGGTGGACCAAATAAGGTCAAGAGGTGACAAGACCCGTCCTCATTTTGCAGACAAACACTACAATGTTTGAAGTCGAGTAACCATTTTGCTCGTTTGCCTACAAGCTGCAAAATTTCATCTAAATGTAAGGAACGGTTGATTGCATTCGCAATTTCATTAACGGCAGCAATTCGACTCGAAAGTCCTTGAACTTCAGTTAGTAAGCGTTGGGTTGTTTGGAGGAGTTCTTCCCGTTCCTGAACTTCGAGTTTATTGCCACTCATCGCCAAAGAGAAAGCATTCATGAGGACTGATTCCTCTGAGGGTTCTACTGCAACGGACAGGTTGCCTAAGTCAAATGGTATTACGTTTTAGGTAATCAATGTTAGATCTTAAGTAGTAAACTGATGTACATTCAACTTCGTTCCGTGATACCCTATAGCCGACAGTCCTTAAAGCCATTTGATAGATACAGTTAGAATGTAGATTACTCAACTCTCATCTTTAAGGCATAAGATCTAATACCTAATACGTAATACCTGAGCCAAACGAGTGTAATTTCTAGTTTATAAGTTATCAATGTCTAGAGCGATCGCATCCGTATATTGATTGACGGCTGTAAATAAGTTTGCCGTAGCAATCAATTCAAAAATTTCCGATTGTTCTAGTCCTAATTCCTCCAGGTTTTTGTAATCCGAGTCTGTTAATTGATGAGGCTGAGTGGCGGCAAGTAAGCCAAAACGTATGACGGCTTTCTCACGTTCTGGTAGGGGACAGTTACTAAAGTCAGAAACCAGCATTTCCAGAACTTCTTCACTAATCCCCAAAGCTGATAAACTGTGGAGGTGGACGTTAAGGGCATATTGACTATTATTAGATTGAGAAATTGCTACCCCAATCATTTCTTTAATAGTGCGAGGGACGTTTCCCTCAAGGATTATTGACCGGAATTTGTGCCAGTTTGCAGCTAAAAAGTCCGGAGATAACGCCATCGATTTAAACAGATTGGGGACAATGCCAAATCCGAGTTCAGTCTGAATTTCTTCGTAAACTGCCTTGACCTTTGGATCGGTAATGCGATCGCATTCTAGGATAGGAAAGTGTGCCATTTTTTTGAAGATGAATGTCTAGTACTTGTGAATGGTTGTTAGCTAATAAGCATTTAAATTGCATCATCACATCCTGGCTTTTTGTCAGTCGTTAGTCGTCATCTTATATCCGGTTGTATCTGTTGTAAAAGCGGCTAATTGCTAATTGCTAATTGCTACTCTTGGATACCTTATACCATTTTCCGAAATCCCTGCTACACATTCCTCGCCGCGTCCCCGTGTCCCCACGTCTCCGTGTCATCATGCTGTAGCACAAATAAATGAAATTGGTATTACCGATACTCCCGGACATAATATCAGTTGCAAGTGACAACGGACAAAAAAACAAGTGTATATTGTGCAGCTTAGATGCACAGAAGCTTACCAAGTTGGGACACTCTGAATGTTCTCGCGTTGGCGGGGGTACTTGATCTTAGCCGCTGAAGTTCCAGTAAAATGCTTGTAAGGTTGCGGTAATGCCTGCTTATACACCCTGTTGGCATTAATAAATTTGTCTGATGAGGAACCCTTCAGCGAATTCTGACTCTCAGATTTAGAATAACAGTTCTACCCTTGAATTCTACAAAGAATTCGGAATTACCCCAAACAGTTAAACCACTATGATTCTGCAAACGGAGTATCGCCAGCGTCGGGAACAGTTAATGATGAAGATCGGGAACGGTACGGCACTATTTTGTAGCGCCCCAGTTGCTGTGATGCACAACGATGTTGAGTATAATTTCCGACAAGATAGCGACTTTTTTTATCTCACGGGTTTTAATGAACCAGAAGCTGTAGCTGTCCTTGCACCCCATCATCCCGAACACCGATTTGTGCTATTTGTACAACCCAAAGATTGGGAAAAAGAAGTTTGGTCAGGTTATCGAACAGGGGTAGACGCAGCGAAAGAAAAATTAGGTGCAGATGCAGTATATCCTATCACTGAATTAGATGAAAAATTACCTCAGTATTTAGAAAAAGCCAATCGAATTTATTATCATTTGGGACGCGATCGCAACTTTAATCATACTATCCTCAAACACTGGCAACAGTTAATGAGAACTTATCCTAAGCGCGGAACTGGTCCAATGGCAATAGAATCAACGAATCCAATTATGCAAGCCATGCGCCAGGTTAAAAGTGCTGCTGAGTTGGAAATGATGCGGAAAGCGGTTGCTATTTCTGTTGACGCGCACAACCATGTTATGCAGTTTGCTAAACCAGGGCGGTATGAGTACGAAATTCAAGCCGAATTAGAACATATCTTTCGCTTGCGAGGTGCGTTAGGACCAGCCTATCCTTCAATTGTAGCATCGGGAGCTAATAGTTGTATTTTGCATTATGTTGAGAATAATCAGCAAATGCAAGAGGGAGATTTATTATTAATTGATGCGGGGTGTACTTATGAGTATTACAACGCTGATATTACCCGTACTTTTCCGATTAGTGGCAAGTTTACCCCCGAACAAAAGATATTGTATGAATTGGTATTGAAGGCGCAATTAGCCGCGATCGCCCAAGTTAAACCCGGTAATCCTTACAATCAAATTCACGATACCGCTGTTCGTATTTTAGTACAAGGATTGATGGATTTAGGACTTCTAGCGGGGGATATTGAGGAAATTATTAAAGAGGAGAAATATAAACCCTTTTATATGCACCGCACCGGACATTGGTTAGGGTTAGATGTTCATGATGCTGGAATTTATAAGTGTGGTGAACAAGCGTGGCAAACCCTACAAACCAATCAAGTTTTAACCGTAGAACCGGGATTATATATTGGCTTTGAGACGAAACCTGTGGAAGGACAACCGGAGATTAATGATCGCTGGCGGGGGATTGGAATTCGGATTGAAGATGATGTCTTAGTTACTGAGTCGGGACATGAAGTTTTAACCGCAGGCGTGCCAAAGTTAGTTGAGGAAATGGAACAGTAAATTCTACTCATCTCACCTACTTTTCTTGTTCAGTAAGGTAGTATAAAGTTAGTTTTTCAGAGGCTAGGGCTATGAGTTTAGCATCTAATCAACAAGCTACCATCATTCGTACAGAGCGAGGACTCACGATCTCAGGGACTCGTATTACTCTCTATGATGTCATAGATTTTTTAAAGGATCACTATCCCCCTAAATTAATCCGCGATAAATTTAACCTCACGGATGAGCAAATTAATGTTGCTTTGTCCTATATCGAAGAAAATCGTACTCAGGTAGAAGCTGAGTATCAAGAAGTTCTAAAAACCCGATCAGAAATTCGTCAATATTGGGAAGAACGTAACCGCGAACACTTTGCCAGAATTGCCAAGATACCGCGCCAACCTAATAAAGAATACCTCTGGAAAAAGTTAGAGGAGCAAAAAGCTGAACGTGCTTCAAAAATATCATGAATTTTCTGATAGATTACAATCTTGATGGGTATGCTGTTATTTTCCTGGGAATCTTTTAGTAAAACGTGGTTGGTTGGATTTTTTGCCTATCAAGTTTGTTACTTTTAGAGAAGCTGAATTATCTATGGATAGCACCGATCTTGTTGTCTGGAGTTATGCTCAAGCAAACCATATGATCATCCTGACAGCAAATCGAAACATGAAGGGTGATGATTCCTTGGAGCAAGTTATGCGTGTAGAAAACATGGCGAGTTCATTTCCTGTGGTTACAATCGGGGATCTTAAACGCCTTGACGAATTCGACTATAGAGAGCGATGCGTTGACCGTATCATTGAGATTGTACTGGATATTGAGAACTATATGGGGGTTGGTCGGCTGTTTATTCCGTGAGGTTATTGATGTTAGTTGATTACTAATAGATATGTATATCCAACAAATAGGAATAAGTAATATTCGGTCAATTCAGGAATTAGATTGGAAGATAGCTGAATCCCAATATGCAGGATGGCACGTCGTTATTGGTGATAATGGTTCAGGTAAGTCAACTTTTTTACGTGCTGTTGCGTTGGCGCTTATTGGCACAGAAGAAGCTGCTGCTCTTCGTCAGAATTGGAATGATTGGCTAACTCAAGGTGAGTCGAAAGGCGAGATATTTCTAAACTTATATTATGACAAAAAAATAGATAAATTATATGGAAAAGATAGAATACTAGGACACGAGTCAATGGTACAAGTTTCCCTGTTCTTGTCAATAGATAAAAAAGATCACGTTAAAATTGAATTCGACAACATAAATGAATTTAACCCAAAGCTTGGTTTATGGGGGAAAAAGCCAGGTTGGTTTTCCGCTGCATACGGTCCATATCGACGCTTTAAAGGTGGAAATCAAGATTATGAAAAACTTTTCGACTCCAATCCTAAATTAGCCGCACACCTATCCATATTTGGCGAAGATGTCGCCCTAACTGAATGTTTAAAATGGCTACAAGATTTACAATTCAAGAAACTTGAAGGCGATCCAGAAGGAAATCTGCTGGACTCGCTTAAAGAATTTGTCAATCAATCCGGATTTCTTCCCCATCAAGCACATCTGGAACACGTTTCCTCCAAAGGTGTTGAATTTATAGATGGGAATGGTTGTAGGTTGCCAGTTGAGGAGTTAAGCGACGGGTATCGCTCTATTTTAAGCCTAACTTTTGAACTGATTCGTCAGCTAGCACGAGTCTATGGCTATCAATCAATTTTCGATCCGAATGATCCAACAAAAATTATTCCTCCTGGTGTTGTGCTAATTGATGAAATTGATGCTCATTTGCACCCGACTTGGCAACGAAAAATAGGTATTTGGTTTAGAGAACACTTTCCTAATCTACAGTTTATCGTTAGTACCCATAGTCCCCTAATCTGCCAAGCTGCAACAGTTGGGACAGTTTACTGCTTACCTAAACCTGGTAGTAATGAATTAGGCAGTATGGTAACAGGTCAAGATTTAGATCGCTTACTTTATGGTAATGTTCTTGATGCCTATGGTACAGAAGCATTTGGTGCAGATGTAACCCGATCAGACGAATCTAAAAAGTATTTACAACGGTTAGCTCAATTAAATTGTAAAGAATTACGGGAACAATTAACTGAGGATGAACGAAAAGAACAGCAAAAGTTACGTGCGATGATGCCAACTTCAGCTCATCAAGTTAACTAAGTCTATTGATTAGTAAAGAATGATACAGCTTCCCAATTTAACTTTACTCAAAACGGCTCAGGATAAGTTAGATAGTTGGCAAAATGAGATTAACAGTATTGTAGATTACGCGGATAGAGTTAAACAAGCAAAAACATCATTTGCACGATACAACAAATCTAATAACTCTACGTTTCGTGAAGTGCGTCAAGTTTTGACAAAAATGTGCTGTGGATGTCGCCGTTGTGGATATTGTGAAGATTCTGTCGCCGATGAAGTAGAACATATCAAACCAAAGGATATTTATCCTGAAGCTGTTTTCCTTTGGGAAAATTACTTATATGCTTGCGGTCAGTGTAACAGCCCTAAAAATAATAAGTATGCTGTTTTTTCTTATGCAACGGGTCAGTTAACAGAAGTTTCCCGAAAACGTAGCGATCCAGTCATTGAACCAGAAGCAGGTGATCCGGTACTAATCAATCCTCGTATAGAAGATCCACTTAAGTTTCTGGAAATTGACTTAATTGATACATTTTATTTTTTGCCCAGCCATTCTCCAGATTCGCGCAACTATCAACGAGCTTATTATACTATTAATGTGCTACGCCTGAATGACAGAGATTATTTGGTAGAAGCGAGAGAAGAAGCTTTTAAGAACTATCAAGCCAGATTAGAGCAATATATTACCCAGAAGCAAGCAGGTGCAACTCCAGATCAACTAAATCATTTAATTTCAGCCATACAAAGGATGCAACATCCAACCGTTTGGAAAGAAATGCAACGTCAACAACATTTTATCCGTCATTTGAATCATTTGAAAAAGCTATTTGACTTAGCCCCAGAAGCACTGACTTGGTAAAAGTATAATTAACCCCTAAAATTTCCTCCTCTCCCTCTCTCTCCCAAAAAAGAATTCATTCTGATGCAGCTAATTCCCTTAATTACAAAAGCTTTAAACTCGAAGATTCGGGAGGACATTGAATCGTTTTCCCAACGACATTGGGTCTTCCAGGAGGTATTATTGATGGTTGATTGGTTTCACAAATTGCTGACTCTCCTGTTTTTAGTACAACACCAGTATAACTTTTTAATTGTGGATTTGTAGCTGTCGCTGTTATGATTGCCATTGATGGATCTGCCTGAAGAACTTTATATTCATAATTGGTTGTTTTGGCAGGTTTATTTAAACTTAAATCTTCCCATTGAGAAGCAAATCTTTTGTGTTCTGAATAAAAAAATTGTTGAGTTGAGTTAGCAAAAACTAGCGCGGAGATAGCGTTTGACTGCTCCTTTTTGGGATTAAAAATTTCGCTTGGATTCTGAGATGCTTCACCTATATTTGATGGTGTGGTTGGTGTGGTCGGAGTAACAGGAGAGGGAATTTGTGATCCTTGAGTTTGATTAGGTTGAGTTACAGGAGAAGAAGCTTGTGGGGATTGATTGGATTGGGTTGGATTAGAGGTTGAGGGAGTCTTGGTTAACAGCGATCGCAGTTGCCAATACGTATAGATTTGATTGGTTGCTAGACCTAACAAGAGTATCAAGGCAACACCCCAATACCAGTTGGTTTTTGCTGTGTTAACAAGCTGGTTCCAATTCAAAATTGACGGCTTAGATTTAACTTTACTATCTTGATTAAAGGTAACTTTGGGTTTAATTGTGCCGACTTCTTTATGAGTTTGGGAGCGATTAATCAAAACTGTAGGAGAAGTGGGGTCTTGATGAGTCCATTTAGCCGTAGAACTTTGCGTGAAACTCGTCCTTGTTGTAGACGTGGGATAGACCATCCCAGACGCATAACTACTTAAATTTTTTAGGTCAGCAATCGCTGAGGTTGCAGATTGGTAGCGTTGGCGAAAATCATAGCGCACCATTTTATCTAAAACGTAGATTAAACCAGGGCTAACTTGTACCTGGTCTTGCCAGATAATTTCGCCAGTTACAGGGTCTTTTTGCAGTTGTTTAGGATGCAACCCTGTCAGTGCTTCTATGCCAATCATTCCCACCGCATAAATATCACT
>DNGI01000135.1:9700-10084 GCA_003486645.1 Cyanobacteria bacterium UBA11370
ACCGCATAAATATCACTACTAAACTGCGGAGTTCCTGCTAATTGTTCATTCGGCATATAACCCGGTGAACCAATAGCAATGGTCAGATTTGTATCCCCCTTTGTGTCATCTGGAGAATCCATCAGAGGAGCGCTAATTTGCTTAACTGCCCCAAAATCAATCAAAACAATTTCACAATCTTTATAGCGTCTGATTAAATTGGAAGGCTTGAGATCCCGATGAATCACGTGTTGTTCATGAACAAACTCCAATACTTTTAAAATATCTTGTAACAGATTAACAACTTGAGCTTCCGTCAATTGTTTGCCCGACCCAATTTCTTTGGTCAAACTATGGCCTGCAATAAATTCCTGAACCAAGTAAAACTCTTGATTTTCTTCAAAG
>DNGI01000135.1:10286-10668 GCA_003486645.1 Cyanobacteria bacterium UBA11370
AAAACTCTTGATTTTCTTCAAAGTGAGCAAAAAGGCGCGGAATGCGAGGGTGAGTGCCTAACTTATACAGCACTTCGGCTTCAGTATCGAATAATCGCTTGGCTGTCTGTAACGCGACAGGATCAGTCGTTTTGGGCTGAAGCTGCTTCACCACACACTGAGGTTTGCCAGGTAGATGTATATCTTCAGCCAAATAAGTCTGACCAAATCCCCCTTGTCCTAACTGACTGATGATTTGATAGCGTCCACTAAGTAGGGTTCCTAGCATGAGATTAAGTGTTTTTGTTATAGAAGGAATGCGATCGCTAACTGATTTTTATTGATTGTGACACAGTTGACTAGCTACTAGGGGTGAGAAATGGGGGAGGGGGAGATGGGGAGA
>DNGI01000361.1:0-631 GCA_003486645.1 Cyanobacteria bacterium UBA11370
GGAGTGGGGAGTGGGGAGTGGGTCATTTTAACTCTCTAGTCTCTAGATGCTGGTACAATGCAACCAAAGCCATTGATTTGTCTTGGTTTAATTCATTAACATAAATTGTCTTATGGTAGCTGCAACCACCTTAACGGATGCTCCTGATGTTTCAGCCGATAACTACTTGGTTGTTGGTTTAGCCACCTGCTTTATTAAAGAAGAGGGCGAAGTTCATGAGGTCAAAATCATCGAACCTATCCCGTCAGCCGCTTTAGAAGCTATTCTCAAAGGAATTCCCACATCCTATTCCTTGGCTTGTAGTACCACGCTAGGTGAGTTGATTGGAGGTGAAACCCTACAAAAACCTGCTGAGTTTCCGCCAGAGACACAATTTTGTGATGATTTTGCCTCTCGTGCGATCGCCGCAGCACGAACCTACAATAGTCGTCCAGAGGCGCAATTGCATATTCCCCTAGGGACTACGCGCACAGACTTCAACTATTCTACTGAACGTAAGCGGGTGCTGAATCAGACACGGGTAGTGCGGCGGGAAGATGATGTGAAACAGCACGAATACACTCACAAAGTTCTTTAAATTTGTTGTTGCTTATTGGTCATTGGTCATTGGTCTAACAAACAACAAACAACA
>DNGI01000361.1:960-1612 GCA_003486645.1 Cyanobacteria bacterium UBA11370
AACAACAAACAACAAACAACCCATGCTCAAACTTTATGGTGGTGCCCGGAGTCGCGCTTCAATTGTCCAGTGGTATATGGAAGAATTGGAAATCCCTTATGAATTTATCTTGCTGGATATGCAAGCAGGTGAACATCGCAAACCAGAATATCTAGCAATTAATCCCATGGGGAAAGTTCCCACAATTGTAGATGGAGATTTTAGCCTTTGGGAGTCGGGAGCAATTCTGTTTTATCTCGCTCAGAAGTCTGGTAAGATGCCGCCATCAGTAGAAGAACAAGCAACAATTAACCAGTGGATTCTCTTCGGCAATTCTACGTTAGCAACGGGTATTTTTGTTGAAGCCAACCGGGAACGGGAAATGCCCAAATTGATGACACCCCTCAATCAACTCTTGGAGAAACAGCCGTTTTTACTAGGAGATGAGTTTAGTGTAGCTGATGTAGCAGTTGGGTCAGTTTTGGCTTATATTCCACTGATGTTAAAGCTTGATTTGAGTGAATATCCGGCAATAGTTGATTATATCAAACGCCTGTCGGAGCGAGCTGCATTTCAAAAGGCGATGGGGGCACGGAGTTAAAGTCTGTTAAGCTATTAACCCAAGTTTCTAGTTATTTTGTCAGGACGGAAGGGTGGCTAATGGCTAATGGCT
>DNGI01000361.1:1933-3140 GCA_003486645.1 Cyanobacteria bacterium UBA11370
GCTAATCGCTAATCGCTAATGGAAGACTCAGAAGAGAGGAAAAACCGGGAAAAAGAAATGATAACACTGCAAGAACGGCAAGTCGAAGGCGATCGCAAGGCGTTTAAGGTTGACCGCCGTCGTACATTCCAAAAACATCTTGTTGCCTATTTGGCAGTTAATACGTTCTTGCTTATTTGTAGATGTGATGTCTGATCGCCGCCTTGACTGAGTGTACTGGCCGATCTTAGGTTGGGGATTAGGGGTGGCGTTTCAAGAATGGCGAAATGCCCAACATCGTTAAGAAATATTACAATTGTTACAGTTGAATCACTATCCCAACCTTTATGCACCTAACCTATTTCGGAGCTAATAGCTGGCTGCTTGAACTAGGACAACACCGGATACTGATTGACCCCTGGTTAGTCGGTTCCCTCATTTTTGGCAATCTTCCCTGGTTTTTTAAAGGGGACAAACCGCAAGTATTAGATGCCCTTCCTAATAAAATTGACCTGATTTTATTATCTCAAGGGTTAGAAGACCACGCTCATAAACCTACTCTAAAAATGTTGGATAAAACCATTCCGGTAGTCGGTTCTACGAGTGCAGCGAAAATCGTAAAAGAGTTGGGCTATACTCAAGTCACAAGCCTTACTCCGAATCAGACGTTTACCCTAGCCAATCAAGTCGAAATCCGCGCCTTAGCGGGAGCGCCCATTGGTCCTCTACAACAGGAAAATTCCTATCTTATCAAACAGTTAGATAGTGGCACGAGTTTGTACTACGAACCTCACGGTTATCCCCCTATTGAGTTAAAAGATTATGCCCCTGTCGATGTAGTCATTAGTCCCGTAATTACGATGGAATTACCGCTGTTAGGGTCTATTATTCAAGGCAATAAAACTGCATTACAACTCGCTCAATCGGTAAAACCTCAAGTATTTCTCAATACAGCAGCAGGCGGAAATGTGCAATATTCTGGATTGCTGAATTATTTGATACGAATTGTGGGTAGTATGGATGAATTGCGATCGCAACTGGCACAACATAACTTACCTACTCAGGTGATTGACCCTCAACTCAAAGAACCTATCGAACTTAACCTCTTGCCTCAAGTTGCTTAATATTTGTTGTCAGTTGTTGGTTGTTAGTTGTTGGTCGTTAGTTGTTGGCTGTTAGTTTTGAGTTGTCAGTAGTAAAAAAATACAAACCACAAACCACAAACCAC
>DNGI01000361.1:3379-4239 GCA_003486645.1 Cyanobacteria bacterium UBA11370
AAACAACAAACAACAAACTACCAAGGAGATAAAAATGCTGGAATTGTATCAATTTGAAATGTCCCAATACTCCGAAAAAGTGCGACTGATTTTGGATTATAAAGGGCTAGCTTATCGCAAAATTGAAGTAACGCCAGGAGTAGGACAATTAGAAGTATTTCGCATCTCTGGTCAAGGGCAAGTGCCAGTCCTTAAAGATGGGGATACTGTAATTGCTGATTCTACAGCGATCGCCATGTATTTGGATCGCAAATATCCTGACAAACCCCTCATTCCTACTGAACCTAAAGAACGCGCCCAATGTTTGTTAATGGAAGAGTGGGCGGATGAGTCAATTGGCCCTAAAAGTCGGAAAGTTTTTTATTCGGCTTTGAGTCAAAATCCGAGCTTCCGGACATCAATTTTGCCTAACGATACTCCCGATTTTCTTAAAACTATCGTCGGAAATGTTCCCTCCGAACTATTTGAAATTTTGGGTATAGGTGTTGGTTGGGGTGCAGATTCAGTTAAAGACGCAAGAGATGGTCTAAAACAAGATTTGGAAGCCCTGAGTTTACTGCTAGCCGATCGTCCTTATTTAGTATCCGACACTCCTTGTTTAGCGGATTTTGCTGTAGCAGGTTTAAGTTTATTGCTGAAGTTCCCTGAAGGTTCCTATCTGAATTTACCCGAACAACTTAAAGGCAAAGGAATTCCTGGGTTAGCCGATAATAGCGCTTATGAAATATTTTTCAACTGGCGCGATCGCCTTTATGAAAATTATCGCAAACCTTTAACTTCTACTAGTAGTAGCGGTTCAGCACCAACATCAATAGAGATTGAATAGGAAGACTGGAGAATGGCTAATGGCTAATGGCTCA
>DNGI01000361.1:4442-15317 GCA_003486645.1 Cyanobacteria bacterium UBA11370
GCTAATGGCTAATGGCTCATTGTTCAAAAGCCTGTCTTCGATTAACGATTAGCCTGTCTGGCATTAGCAATTAGTGCAATTCGCAATTAGCAATTAGCCATTAACTATCACCAATCAGGAAGATGAGGAAAACGTTCATTATTGAGAATGATGTAGCGATCTCGATCAAAAGTAATAGCGCCCTGATTTTTCAGCTTGGTGAGGAGTCGCGTAATCGTCACTCGTGTAGTACCAATTGCATTCGCTAGATTCTGATGGGTTAGGCGCACACTGAGACGAGTACCCTCTGGGACAGATTCACCAATTTCGCGTTTCATTAACAAAAGTAAGTGTTGCAAGCGATCTTCGACTCGACGCTGACCTGCGATCGCTAGCAGTGCTTCGGTTTGTCGCATCCGGCGTACTACTTGGGGCAAAATCGTTTGCGCTAAACGGGGAGAGGCGTTGATTTCCTTGAGGGAAAACCACACCAGATGAACATCTGATAGGGCGATCGCTTGATAGGATGTCAACAACGAAAACCAGTGACCAAATAGAGTCCCAGGTTCTGCCCAACCTAACCACACCTCTTCACCATTTTGACTGAGTGTACTGAGCTGCACCAGACCCTGGCACACTTGCCACACACCCTGGGAAACTAGGGGAATTTGTTCTCCTTTGCTATAAAAATGCAATCGTCGTCCTTCTTTGGATTCTGGCAGATCGATCTCTAGAACGGCTTTGGGAGCTTGGTACATGAGTTGCAACTCTTGCGAGCGTTTCAACGAACTGGCTGATGCAGCCAGTCTCAATGTAAGCCACCAAGGTAAAGGCTTGGTAATCAAGATATTAAGATGAAGGCAGTGACTTAGATGATGCTACAGCATCAATGGGTGAGTGGATAGATTACCAGACCCAGACAAGCCGAAACCAGCACAATTAGAGGTTCGGGCAACTTCTTTTTGAAAATGAGCAACAAGACCAAGGTGATGGCAGCAATCACAATGGTGGGAATATCCACTAGCGATCGCTGTCCCAACACAACTACCGCACCAGTAATCGCTCCTATCGCCGCTACCGTCACCCCTTCCACAAAGGCCGCTACACCAGGCTGTTTACCGTGCTTCTTAAAATAGGGCGCGGGAATAATCGTAAACAGGTAACAGGGGAGAAATGTTGCTAGGGTAGCTACGACTGCACCAGCAAGTCCTGCAACTAAGAAACCAATAAACCCCACCGTAATCACAATCGGCCCTGGGGTAATCATAGCAACCGCAACCGCATCCACAAATTGTTCAGAATTTAGCCACTGCAATTCATTAACCAATCCACCATAGAGAAAGGGAACGATCGCTAATCCGCTCCCAAACACGAAGGCTCCAGCTTTACCGAAGAAAATAAAAATGTTCCATAGGGTTCCCGCCGTGGCTGTGGGGATTGCCAGGATCGCCAGCATTGGGGTGAAGGCAAAACTAGACAAGCGTTGCCCAATCCTCCACTTTGGCGGTGCTTTCACCAACCAAACCAAAACGCCAGCCGCCAAAATTAGGGAAATTTTTTCAGACTCGGTGATCACTGTGACAGCAGCAGAAACGATGTAAATACCCCAAAAGAGCCAGTCTTTACCAATGGTTTTGACCGTGAGTTTATAGCTACTGTTGGCAATAATACCAATCACTGTCGCACCCACCGTATAAAAAATGGCCTGCATCCAGGGCAAACCACCGTAAAGGGTGTAGGCCCACCCCAATGCCAGCACCATTAAAAAAGCGGGTAAAGGAAAGATTAATCCCGTTAAAGTTGCCCCTAAAACCCCGTAGTGGACATAGCCCATGTAGATAGCCAGTTGTTCGGCCAGAGGGCCAGGAGCAAGTTGTGCCAGGGATAATCCTTCTTTGTAGTCCGATTCCGATATCCACTGACGCTCCTCAACGAGATCTCGCTTCATGTAACCTACCAGCGCGATCGGGCCACCAAAGCCCCATGTTCCTAACTTCAGGAAATACAGCACCAGCTGCCACAGGGAATAGGGCGGTTGCGTATGCTCAGGTGGCAAGCCTTCCTGCTTTTCTATCTTTTCTATGGCATCTGACACAGACGAGACCTCCTGGTGAAACCCAATCCTGGTTCCTGAACCGTACCAGAAAACGGCTGAACAAAATGTAACACCTAATTTGTATTGTCCATCATCGCTCTATGTAAACTTCCGTTTCATTTTCTGGTTTTTTCCTCAGAAGCTGATAAATTAGAAATTGAAGCTACAAAGCTTCTCTGACAGAAAGTACAGCAAAGTTAACCGTTTAGTTAAGAGGTAAAAAAGGCTGTTTGATCTAAAATCTGTCTCATTAAAAAACAATAGCAACACTCAACACGATAACTGATATTTCCTAAGCTAGTGAGTAGGGAGCAATGCAACTGAAACTTGTAATTCAGTGTAACTCCAAACCAGAAGAGCTACATAGGGGAAATCTCTCGGTAAGTCAGGACTGAGTGTTGCTATTGTTTTAAAGGTTTAAGTTAGTCATTGATTAATAGTAAATAAACGAACAACTAACAACTAACAACTAACAACTAACAACCGTGAAACACCTCACCTGAAAACATATCCGTCAACATTCGCAGGTAAGGTAAAAAGACTGCCATATCTTCAGCAGGTAGGCGATTGTACATTTCCCAACCCATCGTTTTGAGCATATCTTGTACCAATCCCCAGCTAACCCGCAGGCGAGGGTATAACATCACGCATAGAGGAAAGAGTTCTCGCTGCACTGCACGGATATCTTCTTCCAAAACGCACAGGCATAGATAAACCTGAAACATTTCAACATCCCGAATGCTAGCCGTTTTGATTGTAAGATCAGTCAAAGGTCCACTATAGGTTTCATAGTTAGGGTTCAGGCGCGAGACTTGTTGGCAAACCGAGACAGCAATCTTAGTGCTAACGGGGAGAAGACGCTGAACAGCGTGTAACGCTGGGGAATTATAGGGATGATTCCCAGCCGCTTCATAGGCAGCCTGTAGGGGCATATACATATGGTCATCCATTACTTTTAAGTAAGGAGTCCATAGCTTTTGTTCAGCCGGGGTGATCCACTGGAGTAACTTTTGACCTGTATAGTGGAACTGCATACTAACAAAACCGATCGCACGACGGTCAACGCTAGTATATTTGTGCCGGACTTGACCGAATTCTTTACCGACAATGACTGACAAACGGCGTGGTGTTGCCCGTTTAGCATAAGCATCCAGCGTTTTTTGAAAAAGATGCCGTGTATCGGCAGCAATTTCCATCGGATTGACTAACTCTGGGTCGATCCCATGCCGTCGAATCTCGTCGGATAGCAATGTTTCCGTTAGCGACCACGCTTGGGCACTTGCCCAATTTAATTTTTGCATGAGTTTTTCAGCCGTGCGCTCCCGACCCAAGGTAGAGGTTACTTCCTTGAGATTTTCAGGAATCTCGTTGCTGAAGGGTTCATCTTCCTTTGCGGTAACAGAAACATAGTATTTCCGTGCCCAGAGAACCGCCAGAGAATGAGCTTTGGATTGTGATGATGGAGGATTAGAGACTAAGGGAGAATGTTCCCTCAGCGGATACTTAGGGACTGAACGTTCTGGCGATGTCACTGGATAATTCATAAAAGAAAATCCCCTAGAGGTTGATTTCCCTTGGATAGAGAAGATAAAGGAGGAGTACAGTCCTCCCGGATTGATAGAAGATTAACAGGAGAGATGGAAACCTCCTCTCCTAGATCTGGATATTAAATTTTAGTGGTCAGCGAGTTCTAGAAGAACGCAGGCAAACCTATCAGTCCTCCTCCTGTGAGCGAAGGGGGCTAGACTTGTTGTACTGGCTCAGTCCGCAAATTGCTATTGTCATATTCTGACTTTTTTTGTAATTCATAATACATTAAAGTCATAATTATTAAAATAAATAAATATTTCTCATAAATTGCCCGAATGCTTGGCAGGGAGGCTAAAGCCGCGTTATTGACCCAAAGAGAGAGTGACGAGTATCACATGGAACGTGTTATCGTGCCCATTGCTGTAACAGATAGGCATAATATACGTCTTTATTCACCTTGTCCATGGCTTGAATTTGTCTTCCCCCTGTCTCAACCTTAATTTTTCCTTGACTTTTACCAGTAGTTATGATATTTGTTTCCCAATCTCGCCGTTCAAAAAACTCTGGATGGGCGAGATAAGTGGTGGCTAAAACGTCCCAGAAGTAATAATCTTGGGGGATAACCAAGGCATAACATTGTCCGGCAAAGTCAGAGATGGGATAGTGGCGTTGTTTACCCAATTTGTAGACAAACTCCGAGGTTACGGGCACGGTGTTGGTAATATCTAAGGGGCAAAGGACGATTGGAATTTGAGTTCGCCAGACACGATATACTGCCAAAGGGTCCCAATACGCATTCCATTCGGCTGAACCATCCTGTCCTGGTTCCAGGCTTTTTTCCACGTTACCAGCAACATTGAGTGCGCCTCCCATCCAGACAATTTGCTCGATTTTGGCTTCGATGTCTGGGGCGATATCCAGGGCAGTGGCTACAGTTGTTAATGGACCTGTTACCATCAGGGTAACGGGTTGATCGGTAGATTGGAGCGATCGCACCATAAATTCTTGACCCGTTTCTGCGAGTAGAGGGGTCTGAATTTGTTCGTTTTGGTTGAGAATTGGTAGATGATCCACAATAAACGAATCTCGACGGTAAAGGGTAGGAAAAGGATTGATACCCCGTACCGTACTTTCCGCAACCGGAATATCCGAACGTCCCATTAAATCCAGAATTTTGCGGGTGGCGCTGACAGCGGGTTGGATGTAACAGTCGGCGGGAGTGACAATGATACCTAGAGGTTGGATGTGTTCCATTGTCATGAGTAGGACAGTGGCGAGGTAATCATCGACACCGCCATCGTGATCGAGAAGTACTAATTTTTTAGACATATAAATTTATTGCAATTGAGGGTATCAATCAGCATAAAATCTTGAAAGATAGGGAAAGTATAGGCTTAAAAGGTCTGTTACCATCAAATTGGCGAACTTGGTTGTGCTGATGACACTAGCGATCGTGACCGAACCGACTCCTCTAAAACTGAATGACGATGGTGTGGTTCTGGTTGGAAAAACTCGCGTCACATTAGATACTGTGGTTGCTGCCTTCTTGGAAGGTGCTACAGCAGAAGAGATTGTCGAGCAATATCCATCGCTTCAACTTGCAGATGTGTACTCGGTGATTGGTTACTACCTGCGGCAAAAAACTGAAGTTGATGCTTATCTAAAAATTCGACAAGAGCGTGCCGCACAAGTTCGTCAAGAAAACGAACGTCGTTTTAATCCAATTGGGATACGCGATCGGCTGATAGCAAGACTTGACCATCAAAGACAGGGTTGAAATGCTACGCCTTTTAGCGGACGAGAACTTTAACAACCAAATTGTTCGGGGTATTCTTCGACAAAGACCTGAGATTGATATTGTCAGAGTTCAAGATGTAGGTTTATCTACAACTGTTGACACTCCCCGGACTAAAGTCACGGGGATTCTACAGACAGAGTAGACTGAGGTAGCACCCACAATCTGACTCTCGCTACGGTTGTCAAAGACCGTCTACCCAGTCGGTCTAGGTCAATGCCTAACTTTCTGGCTACTTTGCTCATTATGTTTGCAGCACCGTTTAAGTCGGCATTCACCAGTGAGCCATTTTTGCTCTTGTACAGCCCACGCTTTGTTCTTCTACCTGATGCTTTCCACCCATCTGGTTTTTCGCCATATTTGGGCAGGGAATCACCATCCAAGTAGCTGGCTTTGCTTGTGTAAGATTCTTCAGTTATCACAAGCTTAATGCCATACAAATTGCACAGTTGCTCAATCCTGTCCTTGAGTTTACCTAGTGGCATTTGAACAAATTTCTGATTGTTCAGTCTGCCCATATTGGCATTACACTTAAAGCTTTCGTTCCAGCCCAATACGATTGTCCCAATTCCGTATTTGAGGCAGTGATTGACAATAATCCTTGCCGCTTTGTTGATACCGTCTCTCATTCGGTGGTTCCGCTTCCGTGTCACGCGGTCAAGCCATGCATCCCAATACCCTTCAGGTTTTTTCTCCTTTCTGGTTGCTACTTGTTTGTTCCAGTACTGATTGAAAGCTTTCATTGCACGAGCATCAATTAGAAAAGAGTTGCCTAATGTATCAACACAAGCCGCTAAGTTATCAGCAGTACCAAGGTCAATAGACAGCGCTTGGTCATCAAGCCCCAAAAAAGTTTGTTCTTGTGGAAGTTCGTAGGATGCCTCAAGATAGAATGCGCCATTTTTAGGAAGTATTGTCCACTCCTTAATCTTGCTTGCATCTAGGTTTGTTGGCATCGGTAACTTAAAACTGTCAACCCCAAACCATCGCTTAACTGTTAAACCAAGAGAAAACTGAAGTTGCCCATCAACGATTTTTGGCTTTTGCCCCCCAGAGTTAGGATATGCCACTTTAAAGAGTTTTGACCCCTTCAAGTAGCTGGGTGGTTTTGGTTTGCTTAGTAGCTGTCCTTTAAACCAAAGCTCTTGCAGTCCTTTATAAGACTTGAAAGCTTCAGCAACACTCAGTAGCGTCTGTTGTGCTGGTGTTGAGGGCAAAGATTGAGCAATCTGGCTTTTCCCTACAGTTGGCTCATAAACTAAGTCAAACTTTCCTGTCAACAACTTACCTGTTTTGAAAAAAGTTTGACGCACAAAATATACGCCACTGTTGTACAGCTTTCCCGATTGTTCGCACAAATACTCAAGAATAGCTTTTGTTTCTTTGTCGGGATGCAGCAACATTTGCTGAACGCCCATTTGTTTCTTGGATTTAGCCATTTCGACCTCACTGGCTATTGTTGATTGCTTGATTGTAATCTACAATCAAAACAACAGTCAATCCGGAAATAAAAAATGCGAAAAAACTCATACGAGTACAGGCACTACAATCATGCTGTTGGACTATGCGTAGTTCACTTAGTTTGGATACCAAAGCGACGCAAAAAGGTACTTGTGGGAAAGATTCGAGATAGAATTTACGAAATCTTCTCTCTCGTTGGCAACAGAGAAGGGTTGGCATATTAGGGCGCTCGAAGTGGCTCCTGACCACATTCACTTATTTGTTGAGATTCATCCAACCGAGGCTATTTTTCAGGTGGCAAAAGCTTTCAAGGGACGGTCAGCTAACTATCTTAGAAAGGAGTTTCCAGAACTTAAGAAACTCCCCTCTTTATGGACTAACAGCTATTTTTTTTTCAACAGCAGGTAACGTCAGTGCTGAAACAATTCAGCGCTATATTAATGACCCACATCATGGTTAGAGAAGACTGTAGGCGAATAAATTCGCTACTGTGCGTTCCTCTCCGCTCTAAAGAGACGGAGTTTCCCGCAACGGAGGTATCCTGATGATCGAGTCATTCTAGAATGGGCAGCACAACAGGGGCGAATTCTATTAACTCATGATGTAGAAACAATGACTCGATATGCTTACGAGCGCGTACAGGCAGGGTTGGAAATGCCAGGAGTCTTTGAGATTAGTCGCAGCGTCCCAATTGGGCTGGCGATCGAAGAGATCATATTGATTACGGAGGGAAGTTTTGAGGGCGAATGGGAAGGACAAGTGCAATATCTGCCTCTCCGTTAAAGTCCTAGCTCAGTCTAATTTGGAGAAAAATCAGGGGAGTAAGGAGATAAGAAAACTATAGCAGTCGCCACAATCGTTAGGACGTTTTTCTGTTGCCTGTTGCCAGATGAGCTGTTGCCTGTTGCCTTTAAAGCCAAATATAATAGACTTCTTGCAGAAGTCGGGAACAAGGAACAGGGAATAGGGAATAGGGAATAGGGAATAGAGGACAATAATTGACGCAAACCCCAGCATAAAAAATACTTTTGCAAGAGGTCTAATGTCCTAACCGATATATCCGTTGCTATAGAATGAATAGCTCCACACCCTTAATGTAATGTAAAAAAATATAGAGTATTCTGATGCTAAAAAATTGATATTACAAAAAACTTTACCTAGGCGAAGATAAATCTGAGCCAGAGGATTAAAAGTGTGCTTTGAACCTTACACAAATTTTCGAGGATAGCCTTATGCCAGAAATCGTTTTACCAGGTACTTACATTGAAGTTCGCGCCGAGGGCTTAATTAGTGCAGGCGGAGTTGTAACAGGTAACATTGGAATTGTAGGTACAGCCTCGAAAGGACCTGTAGATGAGGTACAACTTCTGGGTAGTTTAGCTGAAGCAAGAGAGATTTTTGGTGAAAGTGATCAATGGATTGATGGAAATAATAATGAGTTAACTCTAATTCGTGCCTTAGAATTAATCTACAAAAATGGGGGGCAAGCCGTCTATGCGGTGCGAACTGCCAATATTAAAGAAGATGATCCACAACGGGTCATTGCCGCCAATTTCGTTCTGACTAATGATGCCGATCAGTTATTGAGATTAGAGGCAAAAACGCCAGGAACTTGGGGGAATAAGATTAAGGCTAAAATCTGTAATGCTGGCGAAGGGAAGCCGGGAAAGAAAATTATTGAATTTGTCTATAACAAGATTGAAGAATCCTACACAATTGAAAATGTAGCTGATTTAGTTAATCAGCTCAATCAACAGCCATCTATGGTAGTGGAAGTTGCCCAACTGTTCGAGGGCAGCCAAGGAAAATTACCCGATAATACTGAAAATTATTTTGGTGCGGGTGCGGATGGAGCGAATGCTACAGCCAATGATTATGAACGCAGCTTGGTCTTTTTAGAAAATGAAATTATCAATATTTTACTGTTAGCGGGACAGGATACGACCAAATTAGGAATGGCTGACCTCTTGCAGGGACATTTAAAGACGACAGCCGGAATTAAACGGGAACGTATTGCTCTAATTGGTAGTGGTTTTAAGGATGGAAAAGACCAGTTAGATGACGTTCCTAAAAATGAAGAAGGTCGCCTAATTTTTACAGCCCCAGGGATTTTAGTAAGCTCTAATGGGAAACAAAATAAACTTCCTGGTGGTTATCTAGCAGCGGCAGTTGCTGGCTTAATTTCTTCTCTTCCTGTCCAAGCTAGCCCTACGAATAAAATCTTAACTCTTGAAGGATTAACAACAGAGTATAATAGCGCTCAACTTGAAAAATTGGTCAGTAATAGTATCCTTCTATCCGAAAAACGGAATGGATTTCGGATTGTTAAAGGTATTACTACAGCCAGTAGCCCTTGGAATCAAATTACAACTCGCCGAATTGTAGACTATGCTATTTATGGTGTTCGTTCTAGTTGTGAACCTTACATTGGTAAGTTGAATAATGAGCGAATTCGAGGGGCGATGAAAGCAACATTGGATGGGTTTTTAACCCGTATGGTGGAGAGTGAAGCGCTGGTTAGTTACAAACTACAAGTTTCAGCCACTCGTTCTCAAGAAATCGCTGGTGAATCGATGGTTATTCTGATTTTAATGCCAACCTTCAGTATCGACTTTATTAAGGTAACGATGTATTTGAGTTAGTTGTTAGTTGTTGGTTGTTGGTTGTTGGTTGTTGGTTGTTGGTTGTTCGGAGTTCAGCAATTAAGAACGTCTATATTAATGAAAATTACTGGAAGGAATAAGGAGAGAAATAATGCCCAATACTAATGTATTTCGAGGTTCTGATGCTTCCCTAGTTCTAGCCGTGGATAATGGTGAATCAGTGGAAGGTAATCTGGCTAATACTCTAATTACTGAGTACGATTTTTCTAGTGTGGTTGGACGTTTACAAAATGTTCAGGTTAAAGTTGAAAATGAATTACGAGCTTATCATGAACTCGGTAAGCGCTTTGCAACAGAATTACGTCCAGGAAATATTAATGTTTACGGCTTTATAGAACGCGCTCATATTAATGGTGCGTTGATTCGTCTTTTATTAGGTGATGGAGCAACGAGTCCTCCTCCTACAGGAACAATTCCTCAGCCTTCATTTAATATCGTAATTACGTTAAAAAATCCCGCTTGGCCTGACAATAGTAGTAAAATTACCGTGTTTGGAGTTAAGTTTGATACCTGGTATTTTCGTCTGCCAGAAGATGAATTTGTGATGGAAGAAATCACGTTTAAAGCGATACGAATTAGCTCGGAAGAAACGAGTGGTTAATTTAGAAATTGAGGTATAGTTCGTTGGAATTAACGCCAGAAGAACTTCTAGCAGGTTCAGCGATCGCATTCGATCTAGTCATTCCTTCAGAGGTGTTACGACCTGGTGAAAACAATACTGGGCAAGAGGTAGTTGTGCAGTTACGCCCTCTAACCATTGGCACATTTACTCTGATTATGAAAGCGGCTAAAAATGATCCAGGATTGATTCCGCTCTTAATGATTAAAGAATCACTGGTGCAACCCAAAATGTCTTTGGAACAGGTTAAAGGAATGCACTTAGGATTAGTGAATTTTTTGATTGCTCATATCCGTCAAATTAGCGGACTGGTAGAAAAAAAAAGCCCACCAATGAGTTAAAAACTTCACCTTTAGTACGAGCAGGATATCTTTTAGCCCGTGAGTTTGGTTGGACACCTAAACAAATGCAAGAAATGACTATGGCTCAGGTATCAATCTATCTACAAATGTTAGAAGAAGACACCAAAAACCATGAAACATGAACAACTTTCTAGGCTTGGTCAAGCCTTAAAACAGGAGTTTCAATCGTTACTTATAGAGTATGTAACAGGTTGGTTAGATGAGACATATTTAACTTGGGAAGACTTGCAAGAACTTCAGGCAATTGAGTTAGGTTTGTATAGTTTTTTTGGAGTCAGTGAGGAATTTTTAGCTTTAGAACAGTGGCTAACGTCTGGATTTATTCCTGGTGATCTGTGTGTTGAAGAGGGGGGAGTGGGGAGTGGGGAGTG
>DNGI01000187.1:0-3683 GCA_003486645.1 Cyanobacteria bacterium UBA11370
TACGCTAACAAAACTCAAAACTTTTAAGGTCTTGCCGTCAGATGTAATTCTGGATCTTGGGCAACCCAACCAGAAGGGGAATTGAAGCGAACTTCAAAATGCAAATGGGATGGGTTAATATCAGGACTGCCCGTGGAACCTACTGTTCCTAACGGTGTTCCTACCTTAACCTGCTGACCTTCTCTGACTGCGATACGGCTCAGATGAGCATAGCGGGTTTGCCGTCCCCCCTGATGATTAATCACTACCAAATTTCCATAATTCCCTTGCTGACCGACGAAGGCTATAATACCCGTATCAACTGCCAATACAGGGGTTTCCGGGTCTGCCAATAAATCAATACCACTGTGAAAGGTTGTTTGCCCATCAGCACCTTGATGCCAGCCGTAACTCAGTGCAATTGTAGCTACAGAGGGTAAAGGATAACCAGAAAATCCGGTGTAGTTCTCGACTCTCTGACGATCGGCTAATAACTGATTCACCCCTGGAATGAAAACCTGTCGGGGTTGTTGTTGAGAACCATTTACCTCAAATCTAGGATTTGTCAACTGTTTCAGTACAGGTACGGGATAACCCTCTCTAGTAACACAGGGGGTTTGTGCCGTTGCGAGATTCATGGTTAAACCCATCACTGGGGTCATGAGGCAGACAATTGTAGAAAAAATGGGAAACCACTGTGATAAAGTCATGGGTAAGCTAATTTACAGTTAAAGTGATTAATTATTACTAAAAACGCTCCTCTCCCCCCTGCCCCCTGCCCCCTGCCATCTGCCCATCTCTCCCTCAGCTTAAAGTAGCTTTTTTAAACTCCTAATAACTTATGATGGGCGATCGCTAAACTGGCTATCTACAACTCTCTAGTTGTAGATTGATTGATTGATCCGGAACAGACCCAAACCCCTTAGTAGAACTATAACGAGATTTCACTAAGAACTCCGTTATGAATTATAAGGATATAGACGGTCAATCAGCGCGTCTAATGAATTTCCAACTCGCCGCTATCTTATCGGGTTTTAAGGCAGTACTCACCCAATGTGACGCTGCTGATACCACAAAAATTGAATTAACGTTTATGGATCAGCAATTAGCACAAGAAGGATCGATCAGTTTACCTGAAGGATGTAAGTATAAATGCTGGTACAATCAATCCGCTAACTCAACTCAGTGTGGCGTTGTTTGTAATCTTGCTGCTTGAAATTCCGTTGGAAATCAATCATCTACCTTATCTCTAATCCTCTATTGGATCAGTAGATTTCTTGGACTAATTCGGGAAATAAGGGTAAGGGAGAAAGGGTAAAGAGAGTGACAGACTGTTCCCCCACTCCCCATTCAAGACAGATCTATTCTAGAGGGATAACATAGACCCAATCTCGATAATTTGGGTCGCGGTTTTCGGTAATTGCGATTAGTTTATCTCTGAGCTTTTCCGTGATGGGTCTGTTTTTTGATAATTCATAATTTTCAATTCGTTTAACAGGGGTAATCTTAGCCGCCGTTCCACTCAAGAAAACTTCATCAGCAATCAACAGCTCCGATTTATCCACAGCTCTTTCTATTGTTGGAATCCCTAAGTCTCTCGCTAGGGTTAAAATGCTGTCTCTCGTGATTCCCTCTAAAATATCTTGTTCAAATCCTGGTGTAATCAATTTACCATTTCTGATTACAAAAATATTCATCCCTGAAGCTTCGCACACTTTGCCTTGAGAATTCATTAAAATAGCCTCATCAAAGCCGGATTCTATGGCTTCCGTTTTCGCTAAAGATGACGTAATATAAGCCCCACTAATTTTGCCTCTTAAGGGTAAATTACGGTCTTCTTGGCGATACCATGAACTAATTCGACAGCTTACGCCTTCAGCCGATAAATAGTCTCCTAATTCTATGCCATATACAAAAAAGTTTTTCTCAATATTATGGATTCTTGGTGCAATTCCCAAACCAGAATTATAAACGAAAGGTCGAATATAAAATGAATCTTTAGGCTTATTCTTTTTGACAAATTCAACAATAATATTTTGAATTTTATCGGCGGGTAAATCATAATTTAGGAACTTACTACTATCCCTCAACCGTTGACAATGACGGTCTAATCGAAACAACAGAATTTGTTGATTATTTTCAGGGTCAGGAATACCGCGTAATCCTCCAAAGGCTCCTGTTCCATAATGTAAAGCGTGAGTAGCAATGGAAATTTTAGCGTCCTGAAAGGGGATAAACTGGTTTTCAAAGTATGCAAGTGGTAAAAAATTATCCATACTAAGTCCATCTTCAACTAACTAACTGCTAAACCTACTAATAGAGTGACAATCTTTGTTACCCTTGGCAAATCTTACAGGGTCAGGTAATTTTTTGACAATCCCTAGAAGATTTTTAAAACTTATATTATTATAGAATGGCTTGATAATTTTGAGATTTTTAAGCCAACGCTTTGGATTTTTGAGGTTGAGTGTAGATATTAATTTGGGGCAGAAAAGTAAGAAATGTAGGAAACATAGGGAAAAAAGCTCTTATTCAGTTAAGGTTTCCCTTCTTGAGTTACAATATGTTACGGTAAGGTCGATTTTGTAATTAAGAGTTGTAATGAATTCTTCAACTCTTGGCAACTAAGGTCAAGCTCTTATCCGAGGGAGTGTTAGGCGATCGCTTGAACGATGCCAGTCTTCCCCAAATTGTAACGTGATGTTGCGAGGCATTTAAAAATATATTGAGAAATGCTCCAAACCTAAAGGACGCGCTTATCCTTAACATTTAAAGAAATGTGTCGAGGTCTATTATGGAGCAATTACAGAAGTATCGTCTGATCTGTACCCTGAGCTTTGGCGATATCTACGGACAGATTATCATTTGGTTAATCGTCATTTTCATTAGTCTCGCCTCTGCATTAGCGCTGTGGAGTGCTGAACGGCAAATTTACGCCTTAGCAACCGTCGGACTAATCCTAGTGCTATCTCTCCCGTTCTTGCTGTTTGCCTTCGTTACCACCCTACTCAACCATATTGAGATTTCAGCGATCGATCCAGAAGAAACTACAGCCACCGCAGCGGGGAGTTCTCCTAAGCAGAAACCCATTGAAGCAACTAGCTAATCAATGAGAGGAATGAGGGGTGAATAATTCGCTCCCTCATCCTTTAAACATTAGTCGAGATATGACTCACACTTGGCGAGAGCGTTATTCCTCGAAGCCAATAGGCGTAATAACGGAGTGATTCTCTTCGGACTATTCATCCAATCAGGTGAACCAATGAGGCGATTTGAATCCACTCCCTTGCAGGATGCAGCGAATTGTCTTGGTGAAACAGACTATTAGTAAGAGCATTCTCATGTAGGGTGCGTACTATGAAACTTCTGCACATCACAATCACAACTGCGTTATTCGTATTGATAGGTTCATTAGTAGGGCAACAAGCTTTAGCTGAACCCCTATCCATCCACGACTTAACTCCAACTCTAGACTTTTTCGAGCAAGGTCGAGAGGAGTTTGAAGAAGAAATTCAACAACTGTATCATCATCAGGGGGAAAATAATTCGGATGATTCTTCTGAACCTTCTGAAACTATTCTCAAAATCACTGTCGATCCACAAGCTGAAATTGAACATCACCTCTCTCATGTCCAACCCAGTGATCTCTCACAAGTTCAACCTGAACGCTAATGGCTAATGGCTAATGGCTAATCGCTAATGGC
>DNGI01000187.1:3934-7605 GCA_003486645.1 Cyanobacteria bacterium UBA11370
GCTAATCGCTAATCGCTAATGGAAGACTCAGAAGAGAGGAAAAACCTGGAAAAAGAAACGATAACTATGAACAATGAGCAATTAGCAGTTAGCAGTTAGCAATGAACAATAGACCTCTTGCATAAATGGAAAATCGGACTCCTCAATGTATTAGTTTTACGTTGCCAAAATCGACTTTTGCAAGAGGTCTTATGAGCAATTAGCAATTAGCAATTAGCCATGAACAATGAACAATTAGCCATTAGCAATTAGCCATTAGCCATTACCAATTAGCCATATGAATCAAGGTGACTCTAACAACTGTAAAATCCGTTGCAATGGAATTTCCACCCAATCCGGACGATTATTGAGTTCGTACCCTAATTCATAGATGGATTTTTCAAACAAATAAGCATCCAACAAGACTCGCAATTCTTGTTCAGTTTGAGGAATAAATGACCAACCCGCCGCTGTGGATAGATAGGTTTTCAGGAAGGTATCACTCACCCACGCATACCAAAACTGCGCCCATTGTTCCATGACTAGGAGATTATCCGGTCGGATCATCCCATTTTCCACTTCATTCCGCAAGCCCATCGTAATGGCATAGTGGAACGATTGTAGCATCCCGGCTACATCCCGTAGAGGCGATCGCTTCATCCGCCGTTCACTCAACGGACGGGCAGGTTCTCCCTCAAAGTCAATAATAATTAAATCCTTCCCGGTGTACAACACTTGCCCTAAATGGTAATCTCCATGACAACGGGTACGCATCACCGTAATTTGCAGATCGAGTAAGGCTTTAAAACGACCCATCACCTGTTCTTGACGGTTGAGGATGGTTTGTGCTAATTGTTGGTGTTCTGGTGCAAGGGTGTTGATATGTTTTTTCAACAACAATAAGACTTGCCCGGTTAGGTTCCGCATATACTGATAGACGGAACGCTGATAGAAACTCGAAAAGGGTTCTGGAGCAAAATCGGGATGATCGGGATCGGAAGCGAGGGCGATGTGTAATTGTGCGGTACGCTTGGCTAAAAGTTCCGCCGTATCCAGATAAGAAACCAACAACTCATAGCCAAATGGGGGAGATTTTTTATCCAACGAGGTTATACTTGTTGGGAATAATAATTCAGTTTCCCGCAGATCTGACCCCGGTAACACCATGACCCGCTCAAAATAATCTCGCAGGGAATCTAAGGTGTAAGACCAAGCATCTCGCGTATCGGGGATAAATCCTTGCAATATCCCTAGTGTAATTGTATCTGCTCCTTTACGGCGATACTCTAACGCACCAGCAACGGGGACAAAATGTTCCGACGCTTTTTTCTCAGTTAGGAAACGTCCAATTTCTAGATCTGGATTAATCCCTTCTTCAACTTTACGGAATAGTTTAAGAATGAAGCGATCGCCATACACCACCGATGTATTACTTTGTTCACCTCTGAGTAACGTAGGATGAAAGTCACGCGCCTCACTCAAAAGCGATGTCAGTGCATCCGTTGCCGTCGCTACCAGTGTACCCGCCTTGCCATCATAACGGCGTTGGTGAGCGATCGCATCGAAGGGAAATGCCAAAAAGTCGTTACTGGCGATCGCATCAAATAACACGCCTAACTCATCAGAACCCTTAACTTGGAGATAGGCTACCACCTGCTCTGTATGAATGTTACTGTGTTCGCTACCTAGATCGCTAGCTTGACCGTAGGCGAGGGGAAGAACATAGGTTTCCGGAGTTCCTTCGGTATAATCTAACCGGATAAATAGCAGGTGACTCTCGGTTTCCTGATAAGAAATGGGGATAACTTCCGTAATGGTAGTGGATTGAACCACTCGCGCCTTACCACCAAACCAGCGACAGGTATAAAGATAACTGGGTAAGATTGCTTCCAAAGATGTTTTTAATTCCGGTTTCACTAAAATATCCTGCCACTTACTCACAACGGTTAGCGTTGGAGGTTGGAGATTCGATTTAGAAACCGGGGTAAGTGTATGTTGCAATTGCAGGGTAAACCAGTGGAAAGCGTGGGGGCCTAAACTTAAGAAATACGGAGATTCTCCAATCACTGGAAATTGAGTTCGTCCAAAAATCTCCACCGGAATCATCCCGTGAAACCCGGATAAATCCAATTCCACCGCTTGCACAAAACGGGATAAATTCGCTACAACCAAAATATGTTCACCCGCATAAGTGCGAGTAAAGGCTAGAACTTTGCGGTTATCGGGGTGTAAGAATTCAAACGTCCCGCGACCAAATGCTTGGAAACGTTCCCGCATCGCAATCAAACGCTTCATCCACCACCATAGAGAACTGGGATTAGCTTGTTGCGCTTCAACATTGATGGCTTCGTAATGATATTCAGGGTCAAGAATTGGGGGTGCATAAAGTTTTTGCGGATTAGCACGAGAGAACCCCGCATTGCGATCGGCACTCCACTGCATCGGAGTACGAACCCCATTGCGATCGCCTAAATAAATATTATCGCCCATGCCAATTTCATCCCCATAATATAAAACTGGCGTACCGGGAAGCGATAATAGCAACCCATTCATTAATTCAATCCGGCGGCGGTTATTTGCCATCAGGGGGGCGAGGCGACGACGAATTCCTAAATTAATCCGGGCTTGGGGATCTTCAGCATACACTTTATACATATAATCCCGGTCTTCATCGCTGACCATTTCTAGGGTCAACTCATCATGATTCCGCAGGAATAAAGCCCATTGACAGTTATTCGGAATTTGGGGGGTTTGTTGGAGAATATCAATAATGGGGAAATTATCCTCCATTTTGAGTGCCATGAATAAACGTGGCATTAAGGGGAAATGAAAGTTCATATGACACTCATCCCCTTGATTGTAATACGCGGCTGCATCTTCCGGCCATTGATTAGCTTCGGCTAGCAGCATTCGATTGGGGAATTTCTCATCAACATGGGTGCGTAATTGTTTTAAGAACGCATGAGTTTTGGGTAAATTTTCACAATTCGTTCCTTCCTGTTCATAAAGATAAGGAACCGCATCCATCCGTAACCCATCAACCCCCATCCCTAACCAGAAATCCACGACATCAAAAATAGCTTGCCGTACTTCTGGCTGTTCATAATTAAGATCGGGTTGATGGGAATAGAAACGATGCCAATAATAGGCTTTCGCTACGGGGTCCCACGACCAATTGGAGGTTTCAAAATCCTTGAAAATAATTCGTGCGTCTTTATATTTTTCTGGGGTATCACTCCAAACGTAAAAATCTCGTTCCTTACTGCCTTTTGGGGCTTTACGTGCCCGTTGAAACCACGGATGTTGGTCAGAGGTGTGGTTAACAATTAACTCAATAATAACCCGAAGTCCTCGTTCATGAGCGGCATCTAATAAGGATTTAAAATCCTCCAAATTGCCATAAATCGGGTTAATCGTGTAGTAGTCGGCAATATCATAGCCATCATCTTTTAGAGGTGAGGGGAAAAAAGGCAATGTCCAAATTGCCGTAATTCCTAAATCTCGCAGATAATCTAACTTTTCAGTTAGTCCGCGCAAGTCACCAATTCCATCTCCATCACTATCGGCAAAGGCACGGACTGGCACTTCGTAAATGATGGCATCTTTGAACCACAGCGGATCGTCTTTCAATATTGAGGTAGTCATTTTTTCCCTGGTTATTTGTTGTTCGTGGTTTGTTGTTTGTTGTTTGT
>DNGI01000187.1:7847-14572 GCA_003486645.1 Cyanobacteria bacterium UBA11370
TGTTCGTTGTTTGTTGTTCGTTGGTTGTTAGAAGTAGCCTTCTCTAGAAATTAAATTTTCACTTAGACAGATAAGGGGTTCAGATTTTTTTAGAGATGCCTACTAGTTATTTACAATAAATAACCAACAACCAACAACCAACAACCAACAACTAACAACCAACTACTGTTTTATCCTGAAAACATGGGCTGGAATACCATGAGGATGGAGTTCGACATAGTTATGTCCTCCAAACCATGTAAAGGTGCGATCGCTTAACAAGTCATGCACCTGGTAATCTCGGTATGGGTCGATACCTAGAGATTCCAAGGGTAAATCAATCCAACCGCCTTGAGTCCAATAAGGGTTAAGATTCACAATTGTTAGGATTACATCACTCAAGTTTTCGGTTTGTTTGCTGTAGCAGATAATTTGCTCATTATCAGTGTGATGAAATCTCAAGGAATTATTATCTTGCAAGGCGCGATGTTCACGACGAATAGAGTTAATTCGTCCAATCAAATGCTTGATACTAAAAGGACTATCCAAGTCCCAATACCGCAGTTGATATTTCTCAGAATCCAGATATTCTTCACTTCCAGGTTTCAAGGGACGGTTCTCACAAACCTCAAACGCTGGACCATACATTCCGTAAGTTGCGGCTAATGTAGCGGCTAAAACTAATCGAATTTTGAAGGCAGGTTGTCCCCCATGTTGGAGATATTCATGGAGAATATCAGGGGTATTCGGCCATACATTCGGACGAAAGATTTGATTGGCTGGATTGCTGGTTAATTCCTTGAAATATTCTGTCAATTCCCACTTATTATTCCGCCAAGTGAAATAGGTGTAAGATTGGGTAAAGCCTAATTTCGCCAAACGATACATCATTTTAGGGCGAGTAAAGGCTTCTGCTAAGAACATTACATCGGGATAAGTTTTCTTGACATCCCCAATCATCCATTCCCAGAAGAGAAATGCCTTAGTATGGGGATTATCAACGCGGAAAATCTTAACCCCTTTATCAATCCAAAAGAGAACAACACTTTTGAGTTCGTTCCACAGGTTTTCCCAATCTTCAGTTTCAAAGTCAATGGGGTAAATGTCCTGATATTTTTTAGGTGGATTTTCGGCATATTGAATCGTACCATCGGGTCTGTGTTTAAACCACTGGGGATGTTCTTTAACATAGGGATGGTCAGGGGAACATTGATAGGCTAAATCTAAGGCAATTTCAATCCCAGACTCTGCGGCTTTAGCCACTAAATTTTTAAAGTCGTCCATGGTTCCCAATTGAGGATGAATGGCTTTATGTCCGCCTTCAGGAGAACCAATTCCCCAAGGGACACCAACATCTTCGGGTTCTGGGGTTGTCGAGTTATTTTTCCCTTTACGAAATGTTGTACCAATCGGATGAATGGGGGGCAAATAAAGAACATCAAAGCCTAAATTGGCAATATAGGGAAGACGTTTAACTACATCGTTGAATGTGCCATGTTCGCCTGCTTCACCACAAGAACGCGGGAACAGTTCATACCACGTACTAAAACGGGCTTTTTCCCGATCTACAGTAACTTTCAGTTCCTTGTCGTAAGTAGTAGCAAATTTCCGATCCGGATACTTTGCCATTAAGTGTGCTAAGTCTTCCGAGAGGGCTTTATTTCCTAGAAGTAAAGAATCGGAATGATTAGAACGCAGCGTTTCTGCCCAGGTTTTCAATTGTGCTGCATCATCACCCGTGGCGCGATCGCTAGCGTGTTCAATTAATTCTGCCCCAATTAATAATTCAACCGATACATCTTGATCCGCTGCTAATTTCTTATCCATGGCATTTCGCCAGGTTTTAAAATGGTCAACCCAGCCCATTACCGTATAAACATAACTCCCTAGTTCAGAAACTGTAAATTCTCCTTGCCAACGGTCATTGACTAACGGAAAAAGGGGTACTTCTAACCAGGTTTCAGATGTTTCTGGACGGTACAAAACCACGCCACTAACAACATCGTGACCATCCGTAAACATATCAACTTCTACATGAACGCGATCGCCAATCGTTCGCTTAATCGCAAAACGACCCCCATCGAATTCTGGCCATATGCCTTCAATTTGAACTCTTTTTCTACCGTCTTCTGGCACCATTTCAAATAATTCCTCTAGTTGTAGCTTTTACGACAGTCGCAGTTGCCCCTTGTACCATTTTGGATTTTGGATTTTGGATTTTGGATTGAGTAATCTGACACAGGAAGCCAGGTTTAGGATGTCAAAATCTTGCAAATCTCACCGCAAAATGGTATAGTTACATTCCTAATCTTCAGGCTGAATTTTGCAGACAGGCAAGATACCCATCCCACCAACGTTTTACAACATTTAGTCACACAAAATTGAATGCCTGTTAGGGTACTCATGTTTGGCTTATAGGGATGGGTTTGGTATTGATTTTTCACTAGATGCATCCGACTAATCCTACTACGCCCGTCCCGACTAATCATGACAAACAACGCACAGGGGTACGGTGCGGCAATTTCTGCCAAGCTTTTCCGGCGAGGGACTTTGCCCCAATAGGTTAACGCTGGACTCCCGTCTTGCTACGCTAACCCTAAAGCCGCTTTGTTGTGAAGCTTTTTGGTAAACCCATACGAATGCTAACTTAGTTGAGCGAGCTAAGGTCTGTCAAGAATTTAATGCAAATTGTTAAGTAGTCATTGGTTGTTGGTTGTTGGTTGTTGGTTGTTGGTTGTTGGTCATTTGTGTTACAACCTTTGGCTATCAAAGTACCGAAAAAGCTAGGCTGAACAATCCGTCCGAGGTAAGAGTAAGACTCGTAATACTTAATTTTTAGGACTTAGATTCTATATTTAGGTGGGTAGTGCCCACCCTACTCCCCCCTTAAAGTTGGTTTTTAGGGTAAGAGTTCTGTAAACTAGAAGGCAGTACAGAATTTTTTAATTTTTAGTCAGCGCCTGAGAAATATGATAGTTTCAGCCGCTCTTAGTGTGATATCTGCTGCACCAATTCAAGCTCCTGAAAAAGCGAGTCAAGTGACCCGCAAGCCTTATCCTAACTATAAGGTGATTGTTCTTGATGATGATTTTAATACGTTCCAGCACGTTCACGACTGCCTAGTCAAGTATATTCCAGGGATGAGTAGCGATCGCGCCTGGGAACTCACCAATCAAGTCCACTATGAAGGTCAAGCCATTGTCTGGATTGGCCCTCAAGAACAAGCAGAACTCTATCATCAACAATTAAGCCGTGCTGGGCTAACAATGGCTCCCTTGGAGGCAGGCTAAAATTATGAGTAACTCCAATAGCGGCAGGTTAGTTTGGAATCATTCTACACACATTCCCGGTTTGATTCCCGTTCTAGAACGACTGATCGGTTATAAAGGAATTCAAACCATTACACCAGCCGTTATTGGACGCGCTAAAAGTCATCGTCCCCGCTTGGAATTAAAAATATCTGTACCCATTCGTGGGGGATTTAAAATTATTGCTAGGGCGGGAAAAACGGTTCAAGAAGTGTTTATTCTCACCGAGTTAAATCAGGGGGAATTAGAGGAAGCGATCGCGCAAGTTCTGAAACGGTCAAAAGTGTAAGAAAAATCAAATAACTCTTTAGTTTATGCTTTAACTCTATTACACTTCAACAATTTGCATCAACCTGCTCACAAGCACCAATACTCACCCAATTACTCGAACCATCTTCCCAATGTTCCTTCTTCCAAATTGGTGCATTATGTTTTAACGTATCAATAGCATATTTACAAGCCGCAAATGCCTCACTACGATGAGGACAACCCACCGCCACTAAAACACTAATTTCGCCAATTTGTAAGCGACCAACACGATGATGAATCACAACCCGATTCACATCCGACCATTCCTGACGAATATCAGCAGCAATTGCCGCAAACACCCGCATCGCCATAGGTTCATAGGCTTGATATTCCAGCGCCACCACTGATTTGCCATCCGTTTGATTGCGTACCGTACCACTCATAACAACAACTGCACCGTTAGCCGGATCATCAGCAAGAGCATAAACTTCTGCAAGGGATAAGGGAGCAAAAGTAATAACAAAATTATCCCCAACAAACGGCTTATTTACAGAAACAAAAGACCTCATTAATCCTAAATTCATCATCCCCTAATCCTAACAAATAAAACACTTTAACCATTACCAATATAATAATTTAAAACCCCATCATCCATCCGCTACATCCGCTACAACATCTGTTGCCACGTTGCCACTGCTTATACAGGTTTCCCACTTCCCATTAAAAAAAGTAGCGCCATCCGCACCGCCACACCACTCGTCACCTGTTGAGAAATCAAACTAAAATCAGAGTCATCCATTAAATCCGAACTAATTTCAACACCCCGATTTACAGGGCCTGGATGTAGGACTTTTACCCCAGGTTGACAAAGTTTTAAGCGATCGCGCGTAATCCCATACCGCTGATGATATTCTCGCAAACTCGGCAAAAGATGAGCCGTCATCCGTTCCTTTTGCAACCGCAACGTCATCACAAAATCCGCCTCTTTTAGTGCAGGTTCAATCTCCCAATGCACAAATAATTTACGATTTTGGATTTTGGATTTTGGACTTTGGATTTTGGATTGGGAAAACCCATCCTCCCATCCCCCTATCTCCCCATTTTCTTCCCCATTCCCCACTCCCCACTCCCCACTCCCCACTCCCCATTCTCCAAACCATTTAGGCAAAAGAGTAGGAGGCCCTGCCAGATGTACCTCTGCACCACTTGCCGTCAGACTCCAAATATTAGAACGAGCCACTCTGGAGTGTAAAATATCTCCAACAATGGCAATCTTTTTATCAGCCAGCAATTTTAAACGGGGATATTCTGGGTCTAAAAGAGATGTGAGTGTAAATAAATCAAGTAAGGCTTGAGATGGATGTTCGTGCTGACCATCTCCAGCATTAAGAACACCCACTCGTACACCCAGTCGATCCATTTCCTCCGCCACCGCTTGGGGAACTCCCGCTTCTCGATGGCGAATCACCATCATATCAGAACCCATTGCTAAATAGGTCTTAGCCGTATCTAGAATCGTTTCCCCTTTAGTTAAGGAAGACGTTGCGGCGGCAAAATTAAGCGTATCTGCACTTAACCGCTTTGCTGCCAATTCAAAACTACTCCGAGTGCGAGTTGAAGGTTCAAAAAACAAATTAGCAATCACCAAACCTTGTAAGGCAGGTACTTTTTTCGTCCGCCGTGACAGAACCTCCTGACAGCTAGCAGCCGTTTGCAACACGGTATCGTATTCAGCAGGGGTAAAATCAGCCAGAGAGAGAACGTGACGGCGAGTCCATGTGGCAGTAGCCATAGAAATACCTATTGAATAAGGGACGGCAATGACTCAAGGTTGCCAAATGCCTACCGAATAAATAGTAATATCAACTGTGGCGCAATCTATTCCTGATTAACCCGTCCAGTATCCGGATCACCAGCTAACCCCCTCGAATACGGATTGATATCTACTGTTAACTCCACCAACAGCGAGAACAACCGTTATTCAAAAAGCTGATATGAATAATTTTTCCCACTATCTTGTTCCTGTCACCGTTGGGGTAATGGTTGCAGGTTTGAGTACCTATAGTTTGATTGCTGCTGGAAGTCGTAATTCATCCGTAATACAAACTCAAACCACTCCCCTCCCAACTCAACCCTCCCCTCAAACCCCTGTCACCCCCGATCCCGTCGATGCGATCGCCAGCCCAACAAATCCGACTCCAACCAATACAATTACACTGAATATCTATCGAGTTGATAGTCAATGTGAGACTCTCATCCCAGAAAAAATAGCCGTTTCCGCCGAAACACCTGTCAATGCTGCTGTCGGAAAAGTGTTAGAACAAGCGAATTCTGCCGACTTTGATTTAGCCGGATATCGCGTTAACCTCAATCCTAATACTCGTGTCGCTACTATCGATTTTCGCCTCTCCCCTGATTCTCAGCGTCAATTTGTCTCCCTCTCGATGTGCGAACAATTTGCCCTTCTGGGTAGCTTGCGTAAAACTCTGACCGATAACTCTCAATTAAAGATTAAGGAGGTTCGCTTTACGGAGCAAGGACGAGAAATTATTCTTTAGGGCAGTAGGGAGGAAACCGAATACAGACAACAGTGCGAATCGCTACAATACAATCTAAAGAAATACCAGCTCAGGCTTACCCGATGATTCCTACAGTTATAGAACAATCTGGTCGTGGCGAACGCGCCTTTGACATCTACTCTCGCCTTCTGCGGGAACGCATCGTCTTTTTAGGACAACAGGTTGATTCTGACCTGGCTAACTTAATTGTGGCTCAACTTCTGTTTTTAGAATCAGAAGATCCAGATAAAGATATTTACCTCTACATCAACTCTCCTGGCGGTTCGGTGACAGCAGGGATGGGAATTTTCGATACCATGAATCAAGTCCGCCCCGATGTCTGCACGATCTGTGTCGGACTTGCGGCGAGTATGGGCGCATTTCTGCTAACAGCGGGTGCTAAAGGCAAACGGATGAGCTTACCCCATTCTAGAATTATGATTCACCAACCCCTCGGCGGTGCCCAAGGACAAGCTACCGATATTGAGATTCAAGCCAAAGAAATTCTGTATCACAAGCGACAACTGAATAAGATTTTGGCAGAACAAACGGGTCAACCCTTGGACAGAATTGAAGAAGACACTGAACGCGACTTCTTCATGTCCGCCCAAGAAGCCAAAGAGTATGGTTT
>DNGI01000460.1 GCA_003486645.1 Cyanobacteria bacterium UBA11370
ACGTTCAATGCTGAGGCTTTCAAAGCAAAGCTGATGGAGAAGATTGCTGCTATTATTCCTAACAATGAGGAAGATGCAAAAAAATTCAAAGAAAGCAATGAACTTGATTCTGTAAAACAGGATGTATCTTCACAAGTTACTGAAGAGCAAAAACAAGCGGCTGGTCCAATTGAGGAGAAAACTAAGGAAGCTCCTAATACTAGTGGTGTTGAACCCAAACCCGTAACTCCCATGCAACCCCCTCAAGCGGGTTCTCCACCGCAAGATATTGGTGCAGAACAGGCAGCACCGAAGCCCAAGCCTGACTCTGAAATATCAGCACCTCTGAAGGCAAATAGCCAAGAACTGGATCAAGAGTTGGCTAAGGCTAAAGTATCGGAAGAAACACTAGAAAAAAAATCAAATGAACCCCAGTTTGTGGAAGCTGTAGGTGCTAAGAAAGAGGCACAAACCCACGCCCAAGAAGCACCACAAACCTATCGTCAGGATGAAAAAGCTACTATCAATAAGGCTCAAGCTGAAGCCAAGACGACTAGCCAAACCCAGCTAGAAGGAATGCACGGTGAGCGATCGCAACTGTTGACTCAGGTGATGGGCGCTCAGAGTGAAACTCAGGGCAAAGATACTCAGGAACGGACTAAAATCGCTAACGAAATTAATGGTATCTACGAAACTACTAAGAAAGAAGTCGAAACTGTCCTCAGTAATATAGATGGGGAAGTTACGAAGAAGTTTGATGCAGGTGCAGCAACAGCTAAACAGATATTTGAGAATCATGTTGACAAAGAAATGGCGGCGTGGGAGCAGCAGCGTTATGGTGAGTGGTATGACGTAACAGGATGGGATGAACGAGTTAGTGATGCTTGGAATGGGTTGCCACCAGAGGTAAATCAATTCTTTGTCGATGGGCGGCAAATGTATCTTGATTCAATGGATGCCACCCTGACTGACATTGCTAATTTTGTTGCCCAAAAGTTGAATGAGGCTAAACAAAAAATTACTGAGGGCAAACAGAAAATCCAAAAACACGTGGCGGGTTTGCCGGAAAATCTCAGGCAAGTAGGGCAAGAAGCCGCACAGAACATTCAAGGTAAGTTTGATCAGTTAGAGGAGAGTGTTAATAACAAGCAGGATGAGTTAATCGACTCCCTGGCACAGAAATATAGTGAGAACCTCCAACAGCTTGATGCCGAAATCGAGAAGAAGAAAGAAGAAAATAAGGGTCTGAAAGATAAGGCTAAAGATGCCATTGTGGGAACAGTTCAAACCATCATGCAATTGAAAGATATGCTGATGGGCGTGTTGGCAAAAGCAGCAGGTGCGATCGACAAGATTATTTTAGACCCGATTGGTTTCTTGGGGAATTTGGTTTCTGGGATTAAGAAAGGGTTTCAAAACTTTGTCGGCAATATTTGGGAACATCTCAAGAAAGGGCTGCTGGGTTGGCTGACAGGTACGATGGCAAAGGCAGGCATTCAGATGCCAGAAAGTTTTGACCTCAAGAGCATCTTTACCTTAGTAATGCAGGTGCTGGGATTTGCGTATGATGCGATCAAGTCACGAACAGTAAAGGCACTAGGCAAGAATGGAGAGAAGATTTTCAATGCGTTGGAAACGACGTTTGAAATCTTCGTGATCTTGAAAAACGAAGGACTTGCAGGTCTGTGGAAGTTCATCCAGGATAAGATTGGGGACTTGAAAGTGATGGTAATTGATACCATCCAGAATTTTGTCATTGAGAGCGTGATTAAGCAGGGAGTTTTGTGGGTTATTAGCCTGTTGAACCCAGCATCAGCGTTTGTTAAAGCCTGCAAGATGATCTACGACGTTATCATGTTCTTCATTGAGCGCGGTAGCCAGATTGTAGAGTTGGTGAACGCGGTAATGGAGTCGGTGAAAGCTATTGCTAGTGGTGCAGTGGATGGGGCAGCAAAGTTGATTGAGAATGCTCTATCTACTGCATTGCCAGTGGTGATTAGCTTCATGGCAAGTCTGTTGGGCTTGGGTGGTATTAGTGAGAAGATTCAGGACATTATTGGCAAGGTTAAAGAGCCAATTGATAAGGCGATCGATTGGTTGATTGCTCAGGCGGTGCAGTTTGCCAAGAAGATTGGTAAGGCGATCGGGTTTGGGAAGGATGAGAAGGGTAAGGACAACAAGGATGGTGAGCCTAACAAGCTTGAGGATAGTGAAGTTGGCAAAACAATCAACTTCAGCGCCAAGGGCGAGAGCCATCGTCTGTGGATAGACATCAAGGGAACCTCAGTTACAGTCATGGTTGCCAGCGAGGTGAGTCCAGTCGAGACGAAGCTTAAAGATTGGCAAAGGCAGCTTGATGCCAACAAAGAACTTTTGGGGGAAAAGCGTCCACAGGCTCTGTCCTTTCTTGGTACCGCCCGTGAACGCCTTGGTATTACTCAGCAGGAAGGTGAGGAAACTACTAGAGATATGCAGACAGCTCAGCAGCAGCCACAGAATGAAGCCGCTGTGGATCAAGCTGAGGAGGCAGACAATAAAACTGAGCAAGCAGAACAAAGTCTTGCAGATATTATTAAACAGTTGTTTGAGCTGTTCGGTGAGCAAGATACAACTGAAGCAGTTAGCCTTCCATCTAGGGGAGTGATCGATGAGACAAAGAAACGACTAGATGATGAAAATAAATGGCTTAAAGAGTCGCAACACGAAGCTGAAAGCGAGTACGAAAAAAGAAAATCAGCAAACGAGCCTCAGCAAGGAGATTGGGGAAGATTTAAAAAGGATCTAGAACAGTACGCATCTAGGTTGAAATTTGGAGGATACTCCAAACGGCTGGAAGAGATCCTAGGTAACTGGGAGGCGGCTGAGGCGCTCCTAAAAGGGGCACCTGACGATAAATCCGAGTTAATCGAGGAATTTAACCAAGGACAGAAAGATGCTGAGGAACTGAATCAAGAACTTAAGAAGCTACCCCAAGAGCGACCTAAAAAACCAATAGAAGAAAGTTCATCCAAGGAGCAGCAAGATGAAGAAAAAATCAATCTTAAAGACAAGCGATCGCTTAGAGTAGCTCCTACATCCTCAAAAGGTCAACTTGTTAGTAGTCGTCAGGAGCAGCTACCTTATGCGGTGGCAAAAGCAGTAGATGACTTACAAACTACTATGAATGATTTGTATCGAGAAGAGGCAAAGTTTGGTGACGGTAGTAGTGCCTTCTTGGTAATGTTGGAACAGTTTGCTGGTGGAGTAGGTAATGCTCCAGTTCCGTTAACTGCAAAAATCGAAAAAGATAAAGAAACTGGAAAACTAGAAGTCAAAGAGTTCCTCCATCGAGAGAAGTGTAAGAGTTACATTGACGGTTTTAGAAGAATTCTAAGGGAATTAGATGCGAAAATAAAGAATGAACTTCAGAAAAACGCCTTAACCCAAGGTGTTATACCCAGAATTGAACACGAAATTGATAAAATGGAGGAAGCCATAAAATGGGCAGATAAATTTAAAGGAGGCCATATTTCAGAGGATCGTATCGAGGAAAGTCTAGAAATTTATACGTGGGCGAAGGCCCACAGGGAGCAATTTGACTTGATTTTCGTGAAAGAAAAAATAAATGAAATACAAGAATTGAAAAAAAAGGTAGAAGCCAAAAATAAAGAGTTGTCAAAAAAACAAGAAGAGTCACAAGAAGATAATACATAAAAGAAAACTTATGATAGAGAAGGTCGTGGCTAGAGACAAAATGAGAACAAATGAAAATTCCTCAACCAACAGCTAGGGATAGCCAAGTAATTAAGCATGTAGGTTTCATTAGACAGAGACAAGCTGGCGTGTCTCCCATTCAGCCGAATGATTTTCTCTTCTTTTGTGACTTGCAAGATCGCGCTTTAGATGGGCTAAATCTGTCGCAAGTAGAGTTTTTGGGGTGCCGTCTCAACGGGACTTCTTTTCGGGACACCATCTTGCAGGGCGCACGATTCATTGGCTGTTTCTCGTCCTATCACGGCTCACCAACTGACTTTCGGCACTCTTCTTGGCAGGATGCATCTTTTAGCGATTCACATTTGTACTGCATACACGACCAGGATGTATCAGACAACTGGCACTGGCCGGATGAGGTAGCAGATGCTGCCTGGGACACCCTTGCTTCCCGCAATGATGTTAGATACCGTGGCGCTTGCAAGTTAGGGGAGTTAAATAATCGAGTAGTTGCTCCGCTGTTAGCTTGTCTACTTGCTGATGGGGAATGGGAGGTGCGCGGGGTTGCCCTTGAAGCACTACAACGGTTACGAGGATATGAGAAATTTCCCTACCGAGACTCGATCATGTTGGAGTGGATGTTCTTATGCCTTGGAGACGAGCATTCCCTTGTTAGGCGGAAAGCTACAAAACTTGTTGAGGATTTATCACCTCCGGATCATATATTGCTCACCTCGACTCGCAGGATGATGGGGCATTTGAGGAAAGAAAAACTTGCCGGTTTGCGTGCTGCGATTGAATTATGCCTACTGGACGCAAGGTATTCTCGTTTAGTGAACCCCAAGATCGTAGAAAGCCTCCTAAGAGATGAGATACCAGAGGTGCGTGACGAGTCGGATCGCCTTTTACTCGAATATACCGATGCCCGCACAGCAATTCATGTAAAAGAGACAGCACTTTCGGATAACCACTCTCAAGAAACAGGAAACCAGGCAATAGCAGCATCTGATTTTCCATCGCAAGTCCCTAAATACAGAGAAACTCCCGATCGCTCCTTTACTATCGAAGGCGAGATATACAGGTTACAACGACGTCCAATGCACTCGCACATCGTTGTGAATGATAATTACCAGGGAATTCGGGTTCTAGATCCGTGGATTGGAACGGATGTGATTCAAGTTGGCTTCACGCAAGGGTACGACACATACGGAATGATCGATGGTTGGTGTTTCCGTTCAGACGGCAAAGCCGTGTTGATCTTAAACGAAGACAGCCGCAGCGCGTGTTTGCTTTCCCTAAAGGCTGAGGGTGTTTCATATGACTTAAAGTGCCCGCCTCTACAACAAATCATTGACCTGCGCTATTTATGGGAAAATGACTCATTGTGGCTCACTGGTGGCAAATCATTTGCATACTTTAACCTACAGTGGCAAGATGGTGAGCTAGCCTTTGTGGAGAAGGCTAGGGTAAACGCTAGGATAGCCAATACAGCTTGGTGTCGGGCACTTGGCACCATTCAAGTTTTGAATTCCCAAGTATTGCGGGTGGAGCCAGATAAAGCCCAGATGCTCTACTACGACTCATCTAAGCAACCTGAAACATTCGGGGTGCTAAGCTGGTGTGACGAGGCTAAGTGGTCAGTACCTGCTTTAGAGTATGTACCTGTAATGGCTTTTCACAAAGAGCATATGTTTCTTATGTACGAACATGAAGTTCATGCCATTAATCAGCAGGGAATGGTAGAGACTATCTATGATGTACCTGAAGGTTTTTATTGTACTGGAGTAGATACGCTCCCCTCCCAAGATACTTACTCTGCGGCGCTTGTTATAGCTTGCACTTCCTTAAGTGAGCCAAAACATAGCCAAATTTTGGTCTACAGGCTGGATGATTAATTGAGGATGGGTAAGGTGTAGATAGATCAGCAAGTAGAGAAACAGTTAGAAAATGCCAAATGACGATAAATGGAGAGAAGCAAGTAAGTAATTTAACCCAATAACGTCAAGAAATATTGCAGCATTTAGGGAAGTATTGCTGTCATTATTATTTAATAAGCTGTTCGTCATTTAAACCTTATTGTCAATAATTACAGAATCCT
>DNGI01000152.1:0-5720 GCA_003486645.1 Cyanobacteria bacterium UBA11370
CCCCATCTCCCCATCTCCCCATCCCCCTTACCCTTCACAAGGTCTATCCCCTTCATAAATAACCCTTCAAACTGCTCTATAGTCGCCTACAACCCTTTTGTGTTACAATTTGGGAGCGTTTTGCCATTTTGAACAATCAAAACGGCTCAAAGCTTTATAATGGAGAATCCCTTACATGACGAGTAGTTACAGTGCCGATCAGATTCAAGTTCTGGAAGGTCTCGAAGCAGTTCGCAAGCGTCCGGGAATGTACATTGGTTCTACCGGGCCACGGGGACTCCATCATCTAGTTTACGAGGTTGTAGACAATTCGATTGATGAGGCACTGGCGGGTTATTGCTCTCATATCACGATTGATATTAATGCTGATGGTTCCGTTACCGTTACTGACGACGGACGCGGTATTCCCACTGATACTCATTCTAAGACGGGCAAATCGGCACTGGAAACCGTGATGACGGTGCTACACGCTGGCGGAAAGTTTGGTGGCGGTGGCTATAAAGTTTCTGGAGGGTTACACGGTGTTGGGGTTTCCGTGGTGAATGCGCTTTCCGAATGGGTAGAGGTGACGGTTTGGCGGGAGAAAAAGGAACACCTCCAGCGCTACGAACGAGGGATTCCAGCGACGGAATTGAAGACAAAGGCTTATAAAGAAGCGAGAACGGGTACGTCAGTTAGTTTTAAACCGGATACTCAGATTTTTACGACGGGTATTGAATTTGACTATACTACCCTGTCAAGTCGTTTACGGGAATTGGCTTATTTGAATGCGGGTGTTCAGATTACCTTTAGTGATAAACGACTGGCAGAACCACGGGTAGAAACCTACTACTACGAGGGGGGTATCCAGGAATACGTCGCTTATATGAATCGGGAGAAGGAACCCCTACATCAGGAAATTATATATATTCAAGGGGAGCGTAGCGGGATTCAAATTGAAGTCGCCTTGCAATGGTGCGTTGATGCGTACAGCGATAATTTGTTGGGGTTTGCCAATAATATTCGCACAATTGATGGGGGGACTCATTTAGAGGGGTTAAAGACAGTGCTGACGCGGACGATGAATGCGATCGCCCGTAAGCGCAATAAAATTAAAGAAAATGAGGCTAACCTTGGTGGTGAAAATGTCCGTGAGGGATTGACTGGGGTAATTTCGGTGAAAGTACCCGATCCGGAATTTGAAGGACAAACCAAGACAAAACTAGGAAATACCGAAGTTAGAGGGATTGTCGATTCCTTAGTGGGAGAGGTGTTGACGGAGTATTTAGAGTTCCGTCCTCAAGTTGCTGATGCAATTTTAGATAAGGCGATTCAGGCGTTTAAAGCGGCGGAAGCAGCGCGTCGGGCGCGGGAATTGGTGCGGCGGAAATCGGTGTTAGAATCGTCTCCATTACCCGGTAAATTAGCCGATTGTAGCTCCAGAGATCCCGCAGAATCAGAGATTTTCATCGTCGAAGGGGATTCAGCTGGTGGAAGTGCTAAACAAGGACGCGATCGCCAATTCCAAGCCATCCTACCTTTGCGGGGTAAAATTCTCAATATTGAGAAAACAGATGATGCCAAAATCTACAAAAATACCGAAATTCAATCGTTAATTACTGCACTAGGTTTAGGCATAAAAGGTGAAGAATTTGATGCCTCTCAACTGCGCTATCATCGCATCGTGATTATGAGCGTAGCTGGGGATGAACCTACTCTGGTAATGGATGATACAGGGCGTACCGAATTTGTCTCCATTGGTGGGTTTATCGATGATTGTATTGAAGGGCGGCGGACAACTGAACGCTACCAGGTTATATCCTTTGATCCCGTTACCCACGCTACCCGTTTTCGTCCTCTAAAAGCCGTGATTCGTCATGGACATGAGGAGCCAATGTACAAAATTACAACCCGCTACAATCGTTCAATTAAAGTAACCTCATCCCATAGCGTTTTTGTCTATGAAAATGGCGAAGTTCAGCTCAAAAAAGGGAATGAAGTTAAACCGGGCGATTTGTTAGTAGCAAGTCGGCGTTTGCCTCGTCCAGCGGAAAATCCTACCCAAATTGATTTACTCAAGACATTCTACCGGGCTGGATTAACTCAATCTCTCTATCTACAAGGTGAAGATGTACGACGAGTTGCTAGTCAACGGGTTTTGGCAAAAGTAGAACGACCAGAGTTTTTGAATGAGCCAAGGGTTCAGCTAAACTTAGAAGCATGGCAAAAATTGATTGCTCAACGTCAAGCTGCACGGATTAGTCAAAAGCAAGTTGCAGCATCATGTGGTGTAAAACAGCCAATTACGATTAGTCATTGGGAACGGGGTATTAATCGACCAACCTTACCTAATTTCCTGAGCTATCTTGATGCAATTGGTGGTAATGATAATGTTATCTATGAAACATTGCCATCCAAAATTGATGAATTAGTGGCTCAAGATGATACCAGTAAAAATGCACGTTGGCGGGAGGTAAGTTGTTATAAACCCTTTGATTACTTTACGCCTAGTGAATTAGCGCAACTTGGTGAGGATGTGCAGATTGTACCCCAAGCGCATACGGAAAAAGCCTTTAATCGTTATTTACCAATTACACAAGAATTAATGTGGTTCTTGGGTTGGTATGTTGCCGAAGGAACACTCAGCAAGCATCAAGTTAGCCTCAATCTGGGTAAGAAAGATGAGCCGTTTATTCCTCAACTAAAAGCGGCGATTCAAGTCGTATTTGGAGAAACACCCCGCTGCTATAATGACCCAGATAGTGATGGGATCAAATTGTATTTCCATAGTGTTGCCGCAGCGCGATTACTGCAAGCTTGGGGTTTAGCTAAACTGGCTCATAAAAAGCAATTACCAGACTTGCTATTCAGCCTAAGTGAGGAACTTCAACTCACATTTTTGGAGGGCTATTTCCTGGGTGATGGTACAACTGGGGGCAAACATCTCTCATTTACGACTAACTCAGGAACTCTTAAAGATGGATTGCTCTATCTGTTTGGGCAATTGGGGTTAATTGCGAGTACAACAGAACATCAACCCTCTACTGCTGCTGATGCACCGATTCAAACCCGTCATCCTTATTACACGATTACTATTGGTGGGAAGGAGCAGATTGCAGAATGTCGTCCTATTTGGAAGCAGCATCCTTTAGCTTATAAACTGGAAGCACATTTAGCTAACCCAACACGGAAAGCACAAGATTATGTACCAATCAGTGATGATTTAATGGGTTTGAAAGTGCTTTCTAATCAGGAAGTTGAACTAGTTGGTGACTATGTTTATGATTTTTCTGTCGAAGGTGATGAAAACTTTATTTGTGGCATTGGAGGGCTGGGGGCAAAGAATACTGATGCTGATGTTGATGGCGCACACATCCGCACTTTATTACTAACATTTTTCTACCGCTATCAACGCGCTCTTGTGGATCAGGGTTATATCTATATTGCCTGTCCTCCACTCTATAAAGTCGAACGCGGACGCAATCATTATTATTGCTATAGCGATCGCGAACTCACTAACCTCATTCAACATGAATTTCCAGCTAATGCTAATTACACCATTCAACGCTTTAAAGGATTAGGTGAAATGATGCCACAGCAATTGTGGGATACAACCATGAATCCTGCAAGCCGTACTCTGAAACAGGTGGAAATTGAAGATGCAGCGGAAGCCGATCGCGTATTTACCGTATTGATGGGCGATCGCGTAGCGCCACGTCGGGAATTTATTGAAACCTATGGTTCTCGACTCAATTTAACAGATTTGGATATTTGATTGGTTTTGGTACTTTAGGGTAAGGGGAATCTATCTTGGTTCCCCAAGCAGCATAAGCTACCTGTGCTTTTAAATTGCCCTTTGAAATAGATAGGGAGAGGGGGAGAGAGGGGGAGGGGGAGAGGTTTTAACGGTTTGTTTCCTAAGTGAATACTATCAAATTGAAATGCAAGGGCAGCTTACTATTGAACTCTACTTTCACTATCTATTTATCAAGTAGACGCTTGAAATCTTGATGCCAGCTATCAAACTCTGTAATAAAGTTGTATCCACATACAATCTCAAGCGATCGCCCCGAAACAACCTCAAGTATCCGTGATGCGCGGTTACGTGTTTCCTTTTGTGATCCAAAGGGGTTAAATCGCATATTCTGCCCTGGTGGAAAGGCATAATCACAGATAAACAGAACCTTATCATAAATATAGATAGTAAAGCCTGGTGAGTGTCCGCCAATATAAAAAGCCTCAATACCATGCTCTACAAAATCATCAGTAAATCGGTGATCAACAGGAAATGGTTTAGCTAGAGGTTGTTCAGCATCAAGAGCATGAAGGTAAACTTTCGCATCCCATAACTCACGATACTGGTTAGATGCGCCCAGGAAATCTTTATGGGTGAAATAAATCGCTTGTACTGGATCGAGATCTCGATTGAAAGCGGATGGACAATCAATCCAGACTCCACCATCTTGTGTTTCAATACGATAAGCAGCGTGTTCTAGACCCAAACGAGGCACAGATAGCAATTGAGTAACGTCATTATTGACTCGGTGAGGTGTGACTCGATAGGTTCGTTCTGCCTCATCCCAACTGACAAATTGTTCATGACTTACTCCGCAGAACGGACAAACATCGGGCATTTCACCAATCATATTATAGCCACAAACGATACAAACCCACTGCTCAGATTCCATGGTAGACTCCTGCAAAAATCTTCAGTTCAAAAAAGTAGTAATAATGGATTATAAATTCTACACAATTGCTCATTTATCACGGCTTGAATATAACCTCTAGGATTTATCTAGAATTCATCATTGATAATTCATCATCCATCATTCAATAATGCACCAACACTCTACTTCCTGTATTCATCACACAACTCCCACCCATCAGTCAGTACCACCAAGGAATAAAGTTAAATTACTCATTACAGCTCTAATTTTAATGGGTAGCTTTGGTTTGGTAGAATTAGGAGCAGGATTGTTCAGTCATAGTCTAGCGCTTTTAGCTGATGCGGGTCACATGGCATCCGCTAGTTTTGCCCTAGTGCTGGCATTATTGGCAACTTGGATAGCACGAGGAAGGAATTCTAGCGGTATTGCACCGAGTAATCATTGGATTGAATTCGTAGCTGCGTTGTGCAATGGAGTGGTACTGGTAGCGATCGCTTCTTGGGTGGGATGGGAAGCGATTGAGCGACTACAATCTCCTAGTGTGGAAATTCTAAGTTTACCCATGTTAGCAACAGCTACCGTCGGATTTGGGGTTAATAGCGTTAATATTTTATTACTGCATAAAGATAGTCACCATGACTTGAATATCCGGGGAGCTTTTCTACACGTCCTTGCGGATGCGGCGAGTTCAATTGGTGTTATTTTAGGAGCGATCGCGGTTTGGGCATTAGGTTGGCTCTGGGCTGATGGGGCGATTAGTTTATTCGTAGCAGCATTAATTATTATTAGTGCAGTTCCTTTAATTATTCAAAGTCTCAAAGCTCTGCTAGAAAAGTCTGTTGAAGATTCGTTTTTTGAATAGTTGGCAACGGATGGGGTAACAGATGTAGTGGATGGATTGTCGGTTTCTTCCTCAGAGTTCAATACTTCAAAATAAAAGGGAAAGCTCAACGTTCTTTCCTCATTGTTCTTTCACCTTGCTCCAAATCGATTTCTCATTTAGGCTGCTTATCCCTGGCAGTATTGCCTCAGAGCGAGCTTAACACGACACAACCTATCCGTTACATCCGTTAC
>DNGI01000152.1:5940-19561 GCA_003486645.1 Cyanobacteria bacterium UBA11370
ATCCGTTACCCCATCCGTTGCCTCCTATGCGATAGAACGGCTAATTAGATATCAAACCTGCCCTCGCCTGCTTCACCATAGCAATTAATGTCTGGTGAGCATCTTCGGAGTCTTTGAGAGTATGTTCAAACTCAATACGCAAGGGTACAGATTCACCTTTAATTTGAGTCATTAAGTTCATTCCCATCGGATCAATGGAAATCATTTGAGCCACTTCTGTGTCGGGAGAATTGCCAAAAGTTTTGGCGTAGAGAGCTACCGCATCAGCATGGTCTTCGTTCATGTGCTTGCAGATGCGATCGCTCACTTCGGGTGAAAATGGATCGGACATATTATTACTCTTCGATTAACGACTAATAAACTCTACCTATTTAGCTTATGAAAATCTTAACTCAAAACTCAAACCTCAAAATATTTAAGATAGTAACGTAGCTATATCTACCTTCTGCATCGGTATGGCTAAAATTTCGTATAAGTCAAGCGCCTGTTGCTTTCCACGAGGCGTTACTCGGTCAACCCACCGACTTTCAAAGGACTGGAATTCCTGAGTTTCAGATTCAACATTGTTGACTCTAGTCTTAACGTGAGTAAGAGTGGTGTGACTGGCTAAGATTGGACATTTATAGATTTTAGTTAATTCTTCCAGTCGTGCCGCTGTATTTACTACATCACCAATAACGGTTGAGTCCATGCGCTGATCTGAACCCACTGTACCAATTAAACCTAAACCTGTGTGAATACCAATGCCAATATTAATTGGAGATTCTAACTTGTATTGATCGAGATCCCGGTTAAATTCCTTTAAGTAGTCTTGCATGGTTAAAGCCGCATTGATTGCATCGGCGGCGTGGTATTCAGGTCGATCAAAAATAGCTAAAAGCGCATCTCCTAGAAATTTATCAACAAAGCCATGATGACTAGCGATCGCCTGACTCATTTGCGTAAAAAACGCATTCAACCATTTAAATGTTTCCATAGCTGATTGAGATTCAGCTATGGCGGTAAATCCTCGAATATCGCAAAATACTACGGTAATTTCTTCTTCTCTAGCATTTCCTAACCGAATGGATTCGACCCCTTCAGGAGCAATTCGGTCAAGATATTGTTCCGGTACAAATAACCGAAACTTTTCTGAAATATAATCATTCACTTCCCACGCCGCAATCACTTGTTGTCGAGATTGTTGCGATCGCATTTTGCTCAAGCGTAAAATATTAGTAATTTTGGCTAATAACAATTGGCTATTAATGGGTTTGGTTAGGTAGTCATCTCCCATCATGTCTAGTCCCCGTAACCGCGACTGGTCATCATCCAAAGCTGTAAGAAAAATGACTGATACAGTTTGAAGTTTAGGGTCTTGGCGCAGTCGCTGACATACTTCAAAACCGTCCATTTCCGGCATCATTACATCGAGTAAAATTAAGTCAGGAATTGACTCCTTGGCAACAGCTAGCGCTTCGGTTCCTGATGCAGCAGTGAGAAGAGTGTAACCTTCATCTCCCAGAAGTTCTTCTAAGAGAAATAAATTCATTGGGTCATCATCGACCAAAAGGATACGGGGTTTAGAGTTCTGCATAGAGTTGACCAAAAATCTGTAATTAAAGTTGCAACTACATCAAAAATGTTTTTTGCTATATAATCGACGTTAATCTTAGTAATTTTGACTCAAATATTACAGTTGGAGAACAAAAGTTTTTCTACTAAAAAAGAGAGAACAGAGCAGAAATAAACCTTATTCCTGCCTTTCTCAATTATTACTGTAGATATACCCTGAATCGCTCTTATTTTCCTAGGATTAGTTTTTTACGCCAGAATCATATAAGGCTAAACTTTAATGAGTCTGGTGGTATTGACTCACAATCTGAAACATTTCTTAACATAATTGAAGCACACAATGTCAGTAATGACAATCACACCCTCGAACTATTTCCATTAACGGAGTGGATCGAGGCGCAAATTTCCCACTGGTGCAGCATGAGGGAAATAACCCACCAGCTAAAATATCTCCCTTGTCCCCAAAAGTCTCCCTTGTCGCTGACAGGTAGTCACAAACTTCTACCGTCCTGCACTAGTGGGTACTCCCCACCCCTCACTCCCCCTGCATTTCTGACGGGAACGACAAACTCACAGTAAAGGTTGTTCCTACACCCACTTCACTCTCAACAAAAACTTCACCTGCGTGTAATTCCACACATTCTCTCACAATAACTAAACCCAATCCTACGCCAGGGGTAACACCGATATTACTCCCTCGGAAGAAGGCCGTGAATAAGTGGGGTTGATCAGTAAGAGGAATGCCAATCCCTTGATCAGATACACGCAGTATTATTTTACGTTCTTGAGAGACTAATTCTAAGCGAATTACTCCTCCGCTAGGGGAGTATTTAATAGCATTAGAAAGCAAATTTTTGAGGATTAATCCTAAAACTTTTTTATCAAGCATTGCGTTATTACAAACGCCTTGGCATTCAAAGATAAAGGTATGTTTATCTGTCGCTTGGAGGCGAAACTCTTCGATCAACTCACCCGCGAACTGCTGAACATCAATAGGTGTGGGATTGAACTCTAACGTTCGGGTTCCAGCTTGCTCGATGAAGATCATATCATTAACGAGTTGAGTCATATGTTGAACAGAGCTTTGGACTCGTTGAAAATGTTTTTGTTTTTTATCTTCGGTTAAGCGAGAACCATATTGTTGAAGCATCTCCGTAGACGACAAAATTGTAGTCAGAGGAGTGCGATATTCGTGGGAGACGGTAGCAACGATACGAGATTTTAATTCATTGAGTTCTCGCTCTTTTGAAAGTGCTAATCGTAATTCGTTTTCTAGACGTTGACGACGCGTAATCTCTTCCCTAAGTTGTTCATTCGTTTGCCTCAATTGAGCGGTACTTTCAGCCACTCTAACTTCGAGTTCTTCATTGGTTCGTTCTAGGATGGCTTTAACGTGTCGTTGTTCTGTTACATCATGGAAGACTAAAACCGCTCCTAAAATAGTACCTGCCTCATTTTTAATCGGTGCAGCGCTATCATCAATGGGAATTGCGATACCATTTTTAGTCATCAGTAGGGTATGGTTTTCTAACCCTACAGTCATGCCGTTTTGTAGTGCTAATTTTACCGGGTTGGCGATCGCTTCTCTGGTTGTTTCGTGGATCGTTTGGAAAACCTGACTTAAATCTTTTCCCAGAACCTCTTCTTGTTTCCAGCCTAGAATTGCTTCAGCTACGGGATTCATAAACGTGATCAACCCTTGGGGATCGGTGGTAATTACGCCATCTCCAATACTTTTGAGTGTAGTAGCTAACCACTGTTCTCTCTCTCGCAATTGCTGCTCAATTTGATGCTTGTAGAGTGCAACTTCAATGGCTGTTAATAAGTCTCTCGATTCAAAGGGTTTGAGCAGGTATCCATAGGGTTCAGTCAGCTTGGCACGGTTGAGAATATCATCATCATTGTAAGCCGTTAGATAGATTACAGGTAACTGGAAATAGGCACGAATTTGAGCGGCGGCTTCTATGCCATCAATTTTTCCTTTTAGCTTAATATCCATTAAGACTAACTCAGGACGACTTTGGGCGATCGCTTCAATAGCCGCTTCTGCTGAGGTTACGTTCCCCGTTACTATATATCCCAGAGTTTCGAGTCTACTTTGAATACTTAGGGCAACGATTCGTTCATCTTCAACAATTAAAATTTTAGCTCTTCCCATTTTACTTGCTTTTTAATTCATTTGTAAAAATCCAGATTAGCTCTTAATCGCAAGTTTTAATTCAGTATCTCGGTTAGAATTTATCGGTGTTTGTACTGATGCCATTATAAGGTCATAGACTTAACAGTTTCCTGGTGGAAAGCGAATGGTAAATTCAGTTCCGGAGCTACAGTCTAATTCTAGTGTTCCCTCAAGTTGTTCGGTTAGAACATTGACAAGCTGTAGTCCCAAAGATTTAGAAGTTTTTAAGTTCAGGTTAGTAGGCAAACCTATCCCATTATCCTTAACGACTATTGTATAGTAGTCACCACTCTCCGCCCGGAGAGCCACCTGGATTGTCCCCTGCCTCCCACTAGGAAAAGCATATTTTAGCGCATTGGAAACTAATTCACTAATAATCAACCCACAAGGAATGGCGGTATCAATCGTTAAATTAACTTTATCTATATTTAATTCTAGAGCAATCGTGCCTGCGACTACGGCGTAGACTTGGAATAAATAGCTGGTCAAATTTTCAATATATTCAATAAAATTGATACTGGCAAAATCTTGAGATTGATACAATTTCTCATGAACTAGTGCCATCGATTTGACTCGGTTTTGACTTTCACGGAACAGATCTAACGTGCTACGTTCCTCAATATATTGAGATTGCAAGTCAAGAAGGCTGGAGATTACCTGCAAATTATTTTTAACTCGATGATGAATTTCTTGGAGCAAAACCTCTTTTTCCCGCAGTGAGGCTTGAATTTGCATTTCTGCCTGTTTGCGTTCAGTAATATCTAAGTTAATCCCGGTCATTCGTACAGGTTCATCTTCTTCAGTGTAGACAACCTGACCTTTACTTTCCATCCAACGAATACTGCCATCGGGTCGGACAATACGGAATTCAATATCGCATTTTTCGCCAATTTCAATGGCTTGTTGATCGGCTTGGCGGAGGCGATCGCGGTCTTCTGGATGAACCATTCCTAGAAAGGTTTCATAGGTGAGTTCGGAGGTATTTGGAGCCAAACCATATAATTGTTTAAGATGATGGGAACAGGTAATTCTTTCGCTTTCGAGGTGTCTCTCCCAAAACCCCATATGAGCCGCGTCTAGAGCAAGGCGTAATTGTTCTTCTCTCTGACGCAATTGTTCTTCGGCAAATTTGCGTTCTGTAATATCTAAATTAATACCAATGGTTCGTAAAGGCTGACCTGTTTCGTCGTAAATAATCTGACCTTTACTTTGAATCCAGCGAATGCTACGATCAGGCCAAATAATGCGATATTCAATGTCACAATCTTGTCTCATTTCAATCGCATAGTGAGTCGCTTCATGAACGAGATCTTGGTCGTCTGGGTGAACAACTTCTAGAAAGGTTTCATAAGGAATCTCAGCACTATCAGCAACCAAACAATACAATTGTTCGAGGCGAGGAGACCACGCGATCGCTCCCGTTTGTAAATTCCACTCCCAATTTCCCATCCGTGCTGCATCCAGCGCAAGGCGTAAACGCACTTCACTCTGGCGTAATTGCTCTTCTGCGAGTTTGCGATCGGTAATATCTGTACTGACACCCAAAATTTGAGTAACTTGACCATCGGGTGAAACTAGAGGTGTCTTAACAGTTTGATACCATCGAACTTCTCCGGTTAAGGTGTAGCTAATCTCTTCAGGAATAAATTTGGGTTCTAACGTTGCCAACACTTCCTGATCTTCATCCATAAACCGCTGTGCATCCGTTTGATTAGGATGTAGCTGTGCTGTTGTTTTGCCAATAATTTCTTCTAACGTTAGACCACAACGTTTAGCAAACACTTGATTTGCCAATACATACTTACCCTCTCGATCTTTAACATAAATAATATTAGGATTAGTATCAATAACAGCTTGTAGAAAATCCTTTTGAGCATTCAGAATTTCTTGAGTTTCCTTGAGAGCCGTAATATCAGTACTCACACCCAGAATGTGAGTGACTTGACTCTCACGATCAAAAATCGGCTTTTTGATAGTTTGATACCACCGCACATCCCCTCCCAAAGTGCGGCAAATTTCCTGGGGGATAAACTTGGGTTGTAATGTAGTAAATACCTCCTGGTCATTAGATAAAAATTGTTCGGCATCCGCTAAATTAAAATTCAACTCCGTTACCGTCTTACCCAGCACGTCTTCCACGGTTGTCTCACAAATCTCTGCCAAAACTTGATTGGCAAGTACATACCGACCTTCCCGATCTTTAGCAAAAATGACATTAGGATTGGTATCAATAATCATTTGCAAAAAATCTTTTTGAGCTTGGAGTTGTTCTGTCAGCAACTGGCGTTCCACAATTTCTTGTTGCAGGCGAATATTAGCCTGAGTTAGTTCAGCGGTGCGTTCAATCACTCGTTGTTCGAGTTGTTCACGAGCATTTTGTAACTCGAATTCCGCTTGTTTACGCTCAGTAATATCTTCGGAAATCGTAGCCAGTAATAATTCCCCATTCCCCATTCCCCATTCCCCATTCCCCATTCCCCAAAAATTGGGAATCCGAAAAGACCGCGATCGCACCCAACGAATTGAGCCATCGTGTCGTATAATTCGATAGTCTTGTTGGGAATCATGGGTGGACTTTTGCCTGAATGCCGTCACCACACGTTCCTTATCTCTGGGGTCAAGAGTGTCAGCAATTAATTGCAAATGACCCCCTGGATAACTCGACAAACTCTCAAGGGGACGACCCCAGATCTGCTCAAACCCCAGACTCACATAAAATAACTGCTGGCAATCTGTTGAAGTCAGCCATAAGGCTTCTTGACTAGGTTCTGTCATCTGAAAAAAAATCGTTATTTTTCTACAAAAATTGAGACAAGCTATTTAGTTGCCTCTCCTTACTGTAAATCAAGAATTTACGATTTTATCATTGATTAACGAGACTTAAACAAAAAATAAAAAAATAAAGTATGATAGTTACACAGCTTATATTTGATGTTAAGGTGTGAGCGATCAAAAAAAACACTCCCGCCGCCATAAGATCAAAAGAGTGCTCATGTCTAAGTTTGTAGAACGTTACTGATTATTAACTTAGATAATATCAAGGTTAAAAATTATGAAAACTTGGAAAACAACAGGTTTACTCTGCTCAACAGCGTTCTGGCTATTATCTAGCTGCTTTCCTCAACAATCAACGTCGGCTCAAACAATTTGTGAACCTGATGGCAATTATGAACCTCCTTCCTCTGCTTATAAAACAATAGAACTAGAAAACTTTGGGATAAGCGTTGATATTCCCGATAACTATAGAGCCATGAAAAGACAAAACGGTTCAGTAGAAATCCTCCATCCTGATGATTATCAATGGATTCAATGTATTGTTAATGGGGGTTCAGGAGGTGGGGGGTATTATTCGGAAACAATTCGATTAGTTGAAGATGACATCACCCTGAATCTCAGAGAACAAGCTATTGAGTTATTGGGGGATAACCTAAATCCTAATGCTAACCAAATTTTAACCTACGAAAACAACGGAATATCGGGTTATATTGTTACTTATATATCCGATTATAGTGTCAGCTTTTTAGGAACTATTCCCGGCCAATCCAAACTCTTAGAAGTGACGGCGAGTTGTGATTGTCAGGTTGAGGTGCAAGATGTAACGGAAGTGTTAAATAGAATCAGAGTACTCCGTTAAAAAGAGCCAATAATAGGCAGGAACTGACTGAGATTATCCACAAACAAATTCCTGCTTAACGAGAAGTGATGAACTACGCTAGCGCTACACCTTGCTAATCTGTCACGCTTTTAAATTGCCCTTTGAGATAGACGTGGACAGGGTTTGACCCTTTATTTTCCAACTCAATACTATGAAATTTAAATGCTTGGGCAGCTTATCAAGCCTTCTACCTCTAAGCTGCGTTTCGCCCATAATCTCTTTTGTACCGCAACCAACGGACAACCAACGACTAATTACTGACAAAGGACAAATTTATCAAGCGTGCTTAACAAAAATTTACACTAATTACCACTACTTTATATTATATTTAATAAAAAGATAAAAAAATAAACAAATTCCGTACTATTACGAGGCAACTGTTAGGCGTGAGTCAGTATCAACTTGAGTTTGTTGAGCCACAGGGACAAGTGCGCTCCCCGCAACGACGCTATGACGCACAAGCGATCGCCCGCTATTACCGCTCCCGACCTTGGATAGCAATTTGGCGTACCCTAAGCATTATTGGGTTCTTCATTGGATTTATATTCAGTCTGAAGTGGGACGAATGGCGCAATCAAGTTGAACAGAATAAGTTGAAACGAGCAGCACGGTTGCGGGAAATCTTGACTAAATTAGGTCCAACCTTTATTAAAGTAGGACAAGCCCTATCGACACGCCCCGACTTAATTCGCAAAGATTTTTTAGAGGAACTGATTAAATTACAAGACCAACTGCCGCCGTTTGATAATGAGATTGCCTTCTCAATTATTGAGGCTGAATTAGAACGTCCAGTCAAAGAAATCTATCGGGAAATTTCTCCCCATCCGATTGCGGCGGCAAGTCTGGGTCAAGTTTATCATGCCTATCTCCACAGTGGTGAAGAAGTAGCGGTTAAGGTACAACGTCCTAATTTATTACCAATTCTTACTCTAGATCTGTATTTAATGCGGTGGGCAGCAAGTTGGCTGTCTCCTTTGCTACCCTTGAATTTAGGTCATGACTTGACGTTAATTGTAGATGAATTTGGCATCAAGTTATTTGAGGAAATTGACTACATTAATGAGGGTCACAATGCCGAGAAATTTGCTGATAATTTCCGCGACGATCCGACTGTAAAAGTACCGCTAATTTACTGGGATTACAGTACCAATTGCGTCCTGACATTAGAATGGATTCATGGCTGTAAACTGACGGATACAAAAAGTCTTTGCACGGCGGGATTAGATGCAGATAAAGTTATTGAAACAGGGGTTATTTCCGGTTTACGTCAGCTATTAGAACATGGCTTTTTCCATGCTGATCCTCATCCTGGCAATTTATTTGCGCTACACGATGGCCGTATGGCATACATTGACTTTGGCATGATGGATCAGTTGGAGGAAGAAACCAAGGAAACGATTGCGAGTTCGGTGGTTTATCTGATTAATAAAGATTACCATGAATTAGCCAAAAACTTTGTCAAACTAGGATTTTTAACGCCGGATACGGATATTACTCCCATTATTCCAGCCTTGGAAAGTGTGTTAGGAGAAGCAGTTGGTCAAAAGGTGAGTGATTTCAACTTTAAAACGATTACAGATAAGTTTTCGGAGTTGATGTATGATTACCCCTTCCGCGTACCTGCAAAGTTTGCGTTAATTATCCGTTCGTTAGTCACTCAGGAAGGACTAGCACTCACCCTAAATCCTAACTTTAAAATTGTTGAAGTATCCTATCCCTACGTAGCACGTCGTTTATTAATGGGTGAATCTCCAGCTATGCGGCGGCGTTTGCTTGAAGTGTTATTTAAAGATGGGAAATTCCAATGGCAACGGTTGGAGAATATGATTGCGATCGCTCGTTCCGATGATAACTTTGATTTGCTCCCCACCGCTCAACTCGGTTTGCAATATCTACTCTCCGATGAAGGGAAGTTTCTGTGGAACCAGGTACTATTAGCCTTAACAGAAGATGACAGACTCCATACAGAAGAAGTGCAACGTATATGGAATTTAGTCAAAGATGATTTAAAACCGAGACGCTTATTTGATGTGGCGATGAGTTCCTTAAGTTCAATTTCTAAAGAAGGAATTGCGGCAATTTTACCCCTCGCAGCTACTATCAAGTAGATCATTTATCTTGGCTTCCGACAATATTTGTAAATATCTAGCCGAGCAATATCCTGTAGAATTTGCTCAATGGCTATGCGGTGAAGATGTCACTGAGATTACAGTTCTAAAAACAGAACTAAGTACGGAACCCATTCGTGCTGATTCCCTAACCTTACTACGAACGGAGAATCAAATTCTGCACTTAGAATTTCAAACCCTACCCACCTCCAACCCGCCACTCCCACTGCGGATGCTTGATTATTGGGTAAGGTTGAAACGAAAATATGGGTGTAACATTGAACAAGTTTTGATATTCTTAAAGTCCACTACTTCAGAATCCGTATTAATTGACGAGTTAGTTGATATAAATACTAGACATCGCTATCGAGTAATTCGTCTCTGGGAGCAAGATCCCACACCATTACTCAATAATCCTGCACTGTTACCGTTAGCAGCGTTGGCTCGGAGTGATACACCCATAACTTTACTAGAACAAGTCGTTGCTCAGATCGATAGAATTGAAGAACCCTATCAACGAGGAAATGTTACGGCTTGTGTAGAGGTGCTGGCGGGTTTGCGGTTCCATAAAAATATAATTCATCAACTGTTGAGGGAGGACGTGATGCAAGAATCAGTCATTTATCAGGATATTCTCCAACGGGGAGTACAACAAGGACGGCAGCAAGGAAAGCGCGAGGAAGCGATATCATTATTGATACGTCAGCTTAGGCGTAGGTTTGGCACGATTGATCTGTCGTTGCAGGGTCAAATTGGAGTACTATCGCTGGAACAGTTGGAGGAGTTGGGTGAGGCGCTATTAGATTTCAAAACATTGGCAGATTTAACGATTTGGTTGAATAGACATCGGCTAGAATCAATACTCATACATCAGCTTAGGCATCGGTTTGGTACAATTGACCCGCTGTTGGAAGAACAGGTTCGGATGTTACCTCTGATTCAGTTGGAAGAGTTAGGTAAAGTCCTATTAGATTTTGAAACTGTGACGGATCTCGCTATGTGGTTAAATGAGCATCAGTTAGAGGACGGTAGCGATCGCCTTTAACCCAAACAAGGGATTTTAGATTTTGGATTTATTGCGACTCTAAATACATTGTGAAAAGCCTATTCCCTTTTCAGATAATTTAATAGACGGCAACTACACCTACACATTACGGTTCTACCCACTGATGAACTGAACTACAGAGAGATACAGTGTTGATGTAAGGTACATAAAAATTTACAAGAGGGTGATAAACTCCCATTTCACCGCTTCTTATACCGCTCGGTAAAGGAAACCCACCATGTTTGAACATTTTACAGACAGAGCGATTCGATCTATTATGCTCGCCCAGGAGGAAGCACGTCGCCTGGGACACAACCTCGTGGGAACCGAGCAGATTTTGTTAGGGTTAATTGCAGAAGGAACGAGTGTAGCGGCGATCGTTCTCAAAGAGTTTGGCGTTAACCTGGAGTCGGTACGAAACTTAGTTGCAAAAATTATTGGTCGAGGTTCTGGTAGTATTCCCGCAGAACTCCCCTTCACCCCTAAAGCCAAGCGTCTTTTCGAGCTAGCGTTTAAAGAAGCTCGTCAATTGACCCATAACTATATTGGGCCAGAACATTTATTACTGGCAATCCTCCAAGACAAAGATAGTGTTGCGGGGAAAGTATTGCAACATCTGGGGGTTGACCATGCAGTCGTTCGGACTCGACTCATTCAAGCCATTGGAGAAGTTGCTACGACTACCGCTCGGCGAGAACCAGGGGGCTCGTTCATGGGAGGTGGGTCGAAAACAGCTACATTAGAAGAGTTTGGTACAAATTTAACCCGATTAGCGGCGGAAGGCAAGCTTGATCCCGTTGTCGGTCGTGTGAAAGAAATTGAACGGGTGATTCAGATTTTGGGTCGTCGTACCAAGAATAACCCGGTATTGCTGGGAGAACCCGGAGTTGGTAAGACAGCGATCGCAGAAGGTTTAGCACAACGTATTGCCAATCGAAATATCCCCGAACTCTTAGAAGACAAGCAAGTGATTAGCTTGAATATGGGTTCCCTCATTGCAGGGACTCGCTATCGGGGAGAGTTTGAAGAACGCATGAAGCAAATTATGGCAGAAGTGCGTCAAGCTGGCAATATTATCTTAGTGATTGATGAAGTTCATACTCTTGTTGGTGCGGGTTCTATTGAAGGGGGAATGGATGCAGCGAACATTCTCAAACCTGCTCTAGCGCGGGGTGAATTACAATGCTTAGGAGCTACTACACTGGATGAATACCGTAAGCACATTGAACGGGATGCAGCCTTAGAGCGGCGTTTTCAACCCGTGATGGTTGGTGAACCGTCTGTAGAAGAAACCATTGAAATTTTACACGGTTTGCGAGATGCTTATGAACAGCATCACAAAGTTCAGATTTCCGATCAAGCTTTAGAAGCGGCGGCTAAACTTTCAGACCGCTACATTTCAGACCGCTACTTACCCGATAAAGCGATAGACTTGATTGATGAAGCTGGAAGTCGCATTCATGTGATCCATTGTCAGCCCTCTCCAGCCACTAAAGACCTAAAACGGCAATTACGTCAAGTTACGAAAGATAAAGAAGAAGCCGTTAAAGTTCAGGATTTTGAGAAGGCGGCGAAATTACGGGATCAAGAACTCGAACTCCAATCCCAACTTCAGGAAATCCTCCAAAACAAAGCACCTAATTCCCAACTCCCAACTCCCAACTCCCAACTCCCCCTCGTCGATGAAGAAGATATTGCTCAAATCGTCGCCTCGTGGACAGGAGTACCCGTTAATAAGTTAACGGAATCTGAATCAGCGATGCTGCTGCATTTAGAAGATACCCTGCATCAGCGTCTGATTGGTCAAGAGGAAGCCGTTACTGCGGTTTCACGCGCCATTCGTCGAGCAAGAGTTGGGTTAAAAGATCCAAATCGACCGATCGCTAGCTTTATTTTCTCTGGTCCAACGGGTGTTGGCAAGACGGAATTGGCTAAAGCGTTAGCTGCTTATTTCTTCGGTTCAGAAGAGGCGATGATTCGGTTAGATATGTCGGAGTTTATGGAACCCCATACGGTTTCTAAACTGATTGGTTCGCCTCCAGGATTTGTCGGGTATGACGAAGGGGGACAACTGACGGAAGCAGTGCGGCGTAAACCTTATACAGTGCTGCTGTTTGATGAAATCGAAAAAGCGCATCCGGATGTCTTCAATATGCTTTTGCAATTGTTAGATGATGGTCGCTTAACCGATGCAAAAGGTCGTACTGTAGACTTCAAGAATACCCTGATTATCATGACCTCCAATATCGGTTCAAGAGTGATTGAAAAAGGTGGCGGTGGGTTCGGGTTTGAATACTCGGATAATCTAGCAGAGTCTCAGTACAATAGTATCCGTAATTTAGTGAATGAAGACCTGAAGCAGTACTTCCGTCCAGAGTTCCTTAATCGCCTTGATGATATTATTGTCTTCCGTCAATTAACAAGGGATGAGGTGAAACAAATCGCGGATATTCTATTGCGAGAAGTTTCGATCCGCTTACTTGAACAGGGAATTACGATAGAGGTGACGGAACGGTTTAAAGACCATTTGGTCAAAGAAGGGTATGATCCCAGTTATGGCGCTCGACCTTTACGACGGGCAATTATGCGCCTCCTCGAAGATAGTTTGGCTGAAGCCATGCTTTCTGGTCAAGTCAATGAGGGAGATAGGGCAATTGTTGATGTTGATGACCAGGGTCAGGTAAAAGTATTGCCAGGTCAGTTAGAAACGCGGTTACTTCAACCTGTGGGTTAAGAGTAACTAAGACTTTAGGACTTAGGCAGAAACTCTATAGGTAAGGTGGGCACTGCCCACCCTACTGCTTTTCCAGAATAATAGGGTAAACGGGTTTACCCTATTATTTTTATTCATTTTATAGCAGTCGCCACAATTGTTAGGACATTTTTCTGTTGCCTGTTCCCTGTTGCCTGTTCCCTTTAACGCACAACATAACGTCCTAACCGATATGTCCGTTGCTATAGCCAGATTGAGAGATGAAATTATCGACTTTTTTTGTATAATACCAAGTTGCGTTCATACGTAGTACTTTCTTTCCCCCTTGTCCCCCTTATCTTTCCTATCTACTATCTTTGACCGCAAC
>DNGI01000152.1:19758-31417 GCA_003486645.1 Cyanobacteria bacterium UBA11370
TCCTATCTACTATCTTTGACCGCAACTTGGTATAACTTTTCGGAGTTGACCTGAGAAATATATAGAAGTTTGACGGTGGGATGATGCTAATCCCTACTCAATACCGATAGTTTTTCCCAGAAAAGCAACTCATGAACACTCAGCAAGCTAAACTTTACCAGCGCATTCAGGCATTTTGTTTAGATGAACCAGATGTAAACTTGCCCTTGAGTAAGCGACTCGCTAGGGATAATGGCTGGACTAGGGAATACACTCAGCGCGTCATCGATGAATATAAGAAATTTGTGTTTCTAGCTGTATCGGCTGGACAAGGAATATTTCTTTTATGGCTGTGCCGATATATTAATGGAGAAGTAAGTGATACTTTCTGCCACCCAAATACTTAATATTTATGTAAGGGAGGTTTGAATGATTTTCATTATTGAATGACTCATTTAGACGTACTAGATAGAAGCTTCTACAACAAAATTTGGGGTATTTTCAACATGACAACGACCAACATTCTGAATAACCTTAAACCCAAAACAATTCTCTATATCGCTGGAGGATTTGTGTTCTTTCTAGCTGCCACAATGTTCAAACCTTTTACAATTGTAAATGCTGGAGAACGAGGGGTTGTAATGCGCTTTGGTCAAGTCCAAGATGCGATTCTAGGTGAAGGTATCCATCCCGTTATGCCTATTGTGACATCCGTTAAGACCCTTAGTGTTCGAGTTCAGAAAACTGAAATTCAATCCGAAGCAGGAACCAAAGATTTACAAATTATTAATGTCGGTGTTGCGCTCAATTGGCATATCGATCCGGCTCAAGTTAACAGGGTTTATCAAGTCATTGGAGATGAAAAACAGATTGTTAATACCATTATATTACCTGCGATTACTGAAGCACTGAAAGCAGCAACTCCGACAAGAACGGCGGAGCAAATTCTGAAGGAACGGGCACAACTAAAGGCAGAAATTGATAATAATATTAAAGCCAGACTTGGTGATTATGGGTTGCAAGTTGATGATGTTTCTCTGATCAATGTAGCCTTTTCTCCAGAGTTTGCTAAAGCGATTGAAGCCAAGCAGATAGCTGAACAAGAAGCACTTCAAGCCAATTATGATGCTGTAAAAGCTAAGAAAGAAGCTGAAGCAGAAGTCAATCGGGCTAGAGGTCAAGCTGAGGCTCAAAAATTACAGCGAGAAACGTTAACCCCAGCGTTACTCCAAAAGCAGGCAATAGAAAAATGGGATGGTCATTTTCCCCAGTTTATGGGAGGTAATAGTCCACTACCATTTATTAATATTAGCCCACCCAGCTCACCTACTCAGCCGAATCAGTAGATACCTTGGTAAGTTTTAATAGTTATTTGGGAGGTTTCAATGATTTTCATTAACCCAAAAACCGATTTTGCATTCAAGAAGATATTTGGTTCGGAGCAAAGTAAGGACATTCTCATCAGTTTCTTAAATGCTTTGCTTTATAAGGGCGAGTCCACAATTAAAGATTTAGAGATTCTCAACCCTTATCTGGCTCCTCGAATTAGAGGTGTTAAAGATACATACTTAGATGTTAAAGCCACAATAACAGGTGACAAAACTGTAATTATTGAGATGCAAGTGTTGAATGTAGAGGGTTTTGAAAAGCGGATTTTATACAATGCGGCTAAAGCTTATTCACTGCAATTGGATAGTGGGGAAGATTACACACTGTTGAATCCAGTCATTGCTTTAACTATTACCGATTTCGAGATGTTTCCAAATTTGGATAAGCTGATATCACGGTTTGTTTTGAAACAAAAAGATTATCTAGTTGATTATTTAATTTATGACATTGAATTAGTATTTGTAGAACTGCCAAAATTCAAGAAAAATTTGAAGGAGTTAGAAACGCTAACTGATAAGTGGATTTATTTTATTAAAACGGCTAGAACTTTGCAGGATGTACCTGATACAATGGGCGCAGTACCGGAAATTAATAAAGCGTTTAAAATTGCCAATCAAGCCAATTTAAGCCGGGAAGAATTAGAGGATTTAGAAAAGCGAGAAATTTATATCCATGACCAGCGGAATGCTATAAAAAGAGCTTTACGACAAGGTAGGGAGGAAGGTAGGGAGGAAGGTATTAAAGAAGCTAAGCTCGAAATTGCTAAACAACTTCTAGATTTATTGGATGAAGACATGATTAGTCAAAAGACGGGATTGAGCATTGAAGAGGTTCAGAAACTAAAGGAGGATTAAAGCTCACCTAATCCAGCTACTTCTTATAAAGCTATTTTGACAACTGACATTAGGGTTTCTGAATACTTGCATTGTGTATAATTTTTCCCAGTTAGTCTGATAAATAAATAGAAGTACACTCACAAAATAAAGATTTCTATGACTCTTATATGGATGAAGAATTAAGAAAACTAATTACAGAGGTTTGCCAACATCCTCCCCAAAGCCGGGAGAGACAAAAAGCCCTAAATCGACTGCTAATTCAAATTCAACATCTACCAGGATTAGCTAGATCATCTCACCCTGACTATTTACACGCTTTGAATCGAACCTATCAGTGGATTAGCCAAAATATTCAAAACTTCCAGCCACGTCCCCCGTCAGTTCAAGAAAGCTTAGTAACGTGGATTAATGGTTATCTTTACTGGCGAATTCGAGATTTGTATGCACCCGATAATGATGCACCATACAGTTTTGATGAATTAGTTAGGATAGAAGAAGGTGGTAGAAGTTATTTGGAACAGTTATCAAGCAGAAGTTCTAGCACTCCTAATTTAACGGGCATGGATGCCTATATTGAACAAATTCAAACACAAGAAAATCAGCGTATCGGTCTGAAAATTGAACAATATATTGAGGCAGATCCAACCGGAATACTCAGAAATTGCTATCTACGAGATTCCTGTGAATGTAACTGTCAATTCCTCAGTCAAAGACTGATTTTAAAAGAGCCTCCTGATAAATTTGCTAGTGTAGCAAGAGAGTTAAATGTCAACTACCAAACCCTTGTTAAACACTGGAAACGAAGTTGTTTATCCCTTCTCAAAGAATTTGCCGTTAGCCTGGGATATAGTCCAAACCAAGAGCCATGAATAACACCAAAACTCCTCTTTTAACAGTTCCATTAGGCACAGAAGCCCATGACTTTGCTCGACAATTTGCTGCCCAACAGGCTACACCCCAAAAGGGTAAACGAGTTTATTTCAATACCTTGGCTGTTTACGCTGTACATAGCTATCTAAAATGGTTAGGGATTGAAACAAATTTGAATCAAAGTGACAGTTGGCATCCCATAAACCAATCTATATTAAATCTAGCCGATCTAGTTTTACCAAGTATTGGTACGTTAGAATGTCGCCCAGTGATGCCAGGAGAAACAGCTTTTTATTTACCCGATGAAGTGGCAGAAAATTGTATTGGTTATGTTGGTGTACAGTTTAATAATGATCTCTCAGAAGTGGAGCTTTTAGGATTTATCCCTATTATGAATACCGCCAATCCACCGGAACAAATCAACATTGGTGATTTACAATCCCTTGATACCTTAATTGACTCCATCAACGATCTCAAAGATGCAAAAAAAGCGATCGCACTACAAAACACTCAAAAGGTTGACACAAAATCCCAGGACATTTCTTTAGTCAACTTAAGCCATTGGTTTGAAAATATCTTTGAAGGGGCTTGGCAAAATTGGGATTCTTTTGTAAATACAAGGAATTTAGCGGGTAGTTTCAGAGGCACAATTCAATTGGGAGAAAGCCGAATTGATGATCTAGAAACAATAGTCAGAGGCGCAAAATTAATTGATTTGGGGATACAATTAGCTAGTCATCCAGTTGCATTAGTCGTGACTCTTATCCCCGAAGCTGATCAAAAAAAACGTGTAATTTTACAAGTTCGTCCCATTGGTAGGCAAACCTATCTTCCCCAATATACTCGGTTAACTGTGTTGGATGAATCTGGTTCAATGTTCCTTGAAGCGCAAGCAAGAAGTGCTGATAATTTGATTCAATTGCAGTTTAGAGGTGATCCTGGAGAACGTTTTAGTGTTGAAGTGGGTTTAGGTGTTGCCAGCATTACAGAAGATTTTGTAATTTGATAAAACTTGCCGTAGTGTGGGTATCTTGTCAGAGTTGGTGAGATGCCTATACTACATTATTTACATCTTTAAATTGCAGCAATGCTGATGGAGAAACAATCATGGGTAAGTTTGTTATTCTTCAATTTATAAATGGTAATTTAGAAGAAGGGTTTGCTGTCAGGGTACAAATTGGGAAGGATGGCGATCACCGTTTTACAGAAAGTATCGGTAGGCTCCCACCAGCACCCCATATTTCCCAACACTACAGTCATTGGCAAAACATTTATTTCAATTTGGGGTTGTCTTTAGAGTTACCTTTTCGATTAGAAGCTCCATCCGCCCAAGTGACGAATTATTCAATTCAAGACTGTAATACTGTTGCTCAAACACTGCTCGATAGCTTAAATACTTGGCTCCGTTCTGAGCCTTTTTTTCCGATTAGGGAGAGAGTGCTAAGAAGCTTAAAAGAAGATGAAGAAGTCAGGGTGTTTGTTCAATCTCAAGATTCCCAATTGCAACGACTTCCTTGGCATTTGTGCGATTTATTCAAAGACTTACCCAAAGCAGAAATTGTTCTAAGCCCTTCAGAAGCTATATACGGAACACACGTTTTAGCTGATAAACCAAAAGTCAAAATTTTAGCTATTTTTGGCAGTAATCATGGCATTGACCTGCAACAAGATAAGGCATTGCTTCAGCAGTTACCTAACTCAGAAATAACGTTCTTGGTAGAACCAGAACGCCAACAACTTAATGAGCATTTGTGGGATCAAAGCTGGTCTATTTTCTTTTTTGCTGGGCATAGTTCTAGCCAAGATAATCATGAAGGGCGGTTTTATATTAATCCTACTGAATATTTAACAATTAATGACTTGAAGTATGCCCTCAGAACCGCACGAACAAACGGCTTACGTTTCGCTATTTTTAACTCTTGTGATGGGTTAGGTTTAGCACGCGCTTTAGCTGAGTTACAGATTCCTCAAGTGATTGTCATGCGCGAACCTGTACCCGATAAAGTAGCGCAAGAATTTTTGAGGTACTTTCTAAAAGCCTTTGCTCAAGGGAAGTCATTCTATTTAGCAGTGCGGGAAGCAAGAGAACGATTGCAAGGCTTGGAAGGTCAATTTCCTTGTGTTACTTGGTTGCCAATTATTTGTCAAAACCCTGCTGAAGTACCCCTGAATTGGACAGAACTCTACCGCAAGCCTATTCCAACCCAAATTCCATTTATCAATAGAATGATAATCGTAAGTGTGGTGATACTAACTCTGTTGATTGCAACAGGAATATTTATTAAAAAACCTACTCAAAATAATCAAATTAATCCAGAAGAAAAAGCTTTATTAGGAGCAGTCCGCAACTCTGAACAAGATCGAATTAGTTTAGGGGAGAAAATTCTAGTCGAGTCACTCACAAATTCTAATAAAAATCTAGGAGCGAAAGCGTTTGCTGCTGGAGATTTCGTTACCGCTATTAACAAATTTGGAAAATCGCTTCAAGAAAATCGGAATGATCCAGAAACATTAATTTACCTGAATAATGCCAAAATTGGTAATAAAAGTTCTCTAAAAATTGCTGTTAGTGTTCCTATGGAAAGTAACCTGAATAAGGCACAAGAAATCCTGCGAGGCGTAGCTCAGGCTCAAAATGAAGTCAATCGCAATGGTGGTATTAATGGGATGCTCTTAAAAGTGGCGATCGCCAATGATGAAAATGATCCAGAAATTGCCAAGCAAGTAGCCAATAGCTTGGTCAAAGATGACTCTATCTTAGGGGTTGTGGGTCATTTTGCTAGTGGAATTACTTTAGCCGCAGAACCAATTTATCAAGATGGAAAACTTGTCGTGATTTCTCCAACTAGTACCTCTGTAGACCTATCTGATTTCAGTCCCTATTTCTTCCGCACCGTTCCCAATGACTATATAGCAGCCAGTGAACTTGCTAACTATATGATGACTAAACTCAAGCATAAAAAAGCTGCTATTTTCTTCAATCCTCGCAATAGTTATTGTCTGTCTCTTAAAAGACAATTTACCAATGTGATTACTTCACAAGGTGGACAAGTTCTTACCGAATTTGATTTATCTAATCCCAATTTTAGTGCAGCTAAGAGTATTAATGAAGCCCTTGATCAAGGAGCAGAAGTGTTGCTGTTAGTCTCCGATACAAGTACCCAAGATAAGGCACTCCAAGTTATTCAAGTTAATCATAAACGCTTGCCCCTCTTGGCTGGTGATGAGCTATATACCACTAAAACTCTAGAGGTTGGTGGGGAGTTTGCTATCGATTTAGTGCTTGCTGTTCCTTGGCATATTCAAAATAATTCCAACTCTAATTTTTCCCGTGAATCTAGCAAGCTGTGGGGCGGTACAATTAATTGGCGCACGGCAATGTCTTATGATGCTACTCAGGCAATTATTACAGGATTGAAGCAGAGCGATCGCACTCGTGAAGGGCTACAAAAAACCTTATCAAGTCCAGGTTTCTCTTTAAAGGGTGCGACAGGAAACGTCCAGTTTTTGCCCTCCGGTGATCGCAATGGAAAAACCATTTTAGTCCAAGTTCAAAAAGGTGATCAATCTGGGATTGGCTATGATTTTGTCCCTTTACCGCCCTAAAGATTCTCAACTTAATCTTAGCATTGAGTTAGGCAATATACTCATTAAAAACTCATACTAACTTAAGGAAAAAATAATTCACAACCTGGCAGGTTCACGAAGTGTAGATAAAAGCATTAGTACAATTCAAAATCTAAAATCATTACAGTCATGGGTAAGTTTGTTATTTTCCAATTTCTAAATGGTAGTTTTGAGCAAGGGTTTCCTATCAAGGTACAAATTGGAGAGGATAGCGATCGCCATTCTACCGAAAGTAGTGGTAGTCTTCCACCAGCACCAGAAATTGCTCAATACTACAGTCGGTGGCAAGATATTTATTTTAACTTGGGCTTTTCTTTAAGATTGCCTCTGCGATTAGAAGCACCAGCGGTACAAGTAACCAATTATTCCATTCAAGACTGCGATAATGCCGCTAAACTCCTGCGTCATAGCCTTAATCACTGGCTTCAATCTGAGTCATTTCTTCCCATCAGAGATAAAATACTACTCAGCTTAAACTCTGACGATGAAGTTCGGATCTTTGTTCAATCTCAAGACTGCCAATTGCAACAATTGCCCTGGCATTTGTGCGATTTATTCGAGTATTTTCCTAAAGCAGAAATTGCTTTAATTCCTTCAGGACTAGAGAAACCCTTGCCATCACCTCGTAAACCCAAAGTTAAAATATTAGCTATTTTCGGGAGTAGTCAAGGACTCGATCTCCGACCCGATGAAGCCTTATTAAAGAACTTGCCTAACGCCGAACCAAGTTTCCTTATTAATCCCCAACGCCAGCAACTAAATGACCACTTATGGGAGCAAGGTTGGTCGATTCTCTTTTTCGCCGGACATAGTTCTAGCCGAAACAATGGTGAAGGGCGATTTTATATTAATGATACCGAATACTTAACTATCGATAACTTGAAATATGCTCTAAAAAAAGCGCGAGAAAACGGCTTAAAGTTAGCAATTTTTAATTCTTGTGATGGGTTAGGTTTAGCACGAGTTTTGGCAAATTTACATATTCCTCAGATCATTGTCATGCGAGAGCCTGTTCCCGATCAAGTAGCGCAGGCATTCTTGAAATATTTTCTCCAATCTTTTGCTAACAATCAATCCTTCTATTTATCAGTACGACACGCACGAGAACGACTACAAGGGTTAGAGGGTGAATTTCCCTGTGCAACTTGGTTGCCGATCGCTTGCCAAAATCTCTCTGAAAAGCCCCTGAAATGGAATAATTTATATAATGATCCTATGAGAATACGCTCACTAATTGCTAGTATAGGTTTGCTTACTATTTTGGTTATCGTTGTTTTAATCTTAAATTCGATAACGGGAATCAATAACTCCAAAAATAGAATTAGTTTAGGTAATAAAATTTTAATTAATTCCGTCACTAATTCTGATAAGGAAGCTGGAGTAAAAGCGTTTAGTTTGGGCAAATTTGAACTGGCTGTAAACCCGTTTCAAAAATCACTGCAAAGAACTCGTAATGACCCAGAGACTTTAATTTATTTAAATAATGCCAAAGTCGGTAATCGCAAGTCTTTAAAGATTGCAGTAAGTGTTCCCATTGGTAGTAACTTAAATGTAGCTCAAGAAATATTACGGGGAGTGGCGCAGGCTCAAAATGAAATCAATCACGGTGGTGGGATTAAGGGCACACCATTAAAGGTGGCGATCGCTAATGATGATAATAATCCCCAAATTGCTAAAAAACTCGCTACTGAGTTTGTTAAAGACCCCACTATTTTAGCAGTGGTTGGACACAACTCCAGTGATGTTTCGATAGCTGCTGCTAAGGTTTATCAGGGGCATCTAGTGATGATATCCCCCACTAGTTTTGCTAAGACTTTATCGGCGGTTCATCACGAAAATACAGATGGCAATTCTGTCATTCAAAACCCCATTAATTTTTTCACAAAATTAATGGGGTTTGAGCAAAAAAATCAAAAAGGAAACTATATATTTCGGACTGTTCCCAGCATTGATGATGTGGCAAATACCCTCTCTGCCTACACCTTAAAAACGGCTCAAAAAACCAAGATAGCCATGTGTTCTGATAGTCAAGCTGTAGACAATGAATCGTTTAGAAATCAGTTTACTATAGCCCTATACGCTAGTGGTGGCAAGTTTATTGATGATGTAGAATGTGATTTTTCAGCTCCTGATTTCAACCCCAGTGCCATAATATCTCAAGCGATTAATGCCGGAGCAGATAGCTTGTTATTAGCTCCTCATGTGGACAAAATTAACAAAGCCATAGAGATAGCACAAGCTAATAAAGGTCAGTTAATTCTATTAGGTAGTCCCACACTCTACACCTCCCAAACCTTAGAATCAGGGAAAGCAGATGTCAACGGCATGGTGCTAGCAGTACCTTGGTATCCAGAAGCGATTCCAGGCAATTCCTTTACTAAGGAAGCTACTAAACTTTGGGGAGGATCTGTAAACTGGCGAACAGCAACAGCTTATGATGCAACTGAGGTTATTGTTACAGGCTTAGAACAGAGCGATCGCACTCGTCAAGGATTACGAAATGCTATATCTGCTCCCTGGTTCTCCATCAACGGTGCGACAGGAAAAGTTGAGTTTTTGAAACTAGGCGATCGCGTTGGACAAGGGTTCTTAGTCCAAGTTCAACCGGGTACTCAACCCGGAACCTATCAATTTGTCCCCCTAAAACCCTAATCTCTCACCCTTTTAAATTGCTTAGAACATACGCCAATAAAGTCGTTGAACCACCATCAGTAGGGGCGCATAGAGGAAGCGCCTTCACACTCATGTAGAGTTTGTCTCTAAGTCCTGTTGCTGTTGAGGATGATACCAAATCCGCTTTATCAAACCCTTTATACACCCAATCGTCCAGACGTACACCCAATCCTACAGCCGTACACCTAATTGTAGAGACGTTGCATTGCAACGTCTCTACAGGATTCTGGCAACTGCGATTAAATAGGCTGTATGAGGGGATGGTCTCTATTGAAAAATTCCCTGCGTCTCCATCTCCCGACTCCCTACTCTCCACTCCCATCTGACTTGATTATTAAGAAAGATTGGAGTAATGTGTATGTTTCTCTAAATAAGGAAACGATCTAGAGATTTTTTGTTGCTGGAAGGTTATTATGTAGTATCTGCTTCACTAAGAAGTTAGGAGAGAGCAATCCTCAAGTGCCTTGCGCTCTCAACTCAACAGCCTGCTCTAAATCTGACTAAACCTCACTTGTATTGAATACAGGTAGGTTTCTCATGGGTGTATCTAAAATAGTCCAAAAACTCCTGGCGAAATCCAGAAGTTTAACGCTTAGACATCTCCACGCAAGAACCTAGAACCCTAATACTGCCTAAGCTGAAATCTTATTTCTGGAGATGTCTCTCGATGAGGCAGATTCAGTCTATTCCTAAACACAAGTGAGATGCACCAAAAATGAAAACTAAAGAAAAATCCCTGACAATCAACGAAATAGAAGTTTTCGTCGAATGTCCTAAGTGCGGGAAAAAATCAGTAGTTCAACGGGGCGAAGATGTTTACCAATGTCTTGCCTGTGACTTCGTTCGTGACTTTTCCAAACCCACCAAGCCAGAACAGAAAACCGACCTATTGTGGCCTGTGGTAATTATCGTAGTCTTGACCACGTTCCTATTAATGCTAGCCCAACAAAACCGCTGGGAGAACGAGCCTGATCCTGCAACTGAACAACAATCTCTGTCTGTATCAGTAGAGGTTCTGGCCTAAAGTGGCTAATTCAAGAATCAGAATTGCTGGAGTTAGCCCAAAGAAAAGGGAGAAAGGTTAAAAGAAAAAGGGAAAAAGGATAGTTTCACAAACTCTCCCTCTCTCCCTCTCCCCCTCTCCCTCTCTCTTTTTTAGGGTTACTCAACCGGACATAATATCAACCCTAAAATCAAGTGATCCCCTAGAGGATCGGTATCGCAGTTAGTAGGGTTTGAACGTTATCCGCTACAGCCGCCGTTGCTTGCTGTGTAATTGGCAAGCTATCCACCACAATACCCGTACACAAAAGCATCATGTAGAGGATCGAGTATTTAAACATCGATCGCGCCAGTTGATTATCCGTTGGGTTCTGTAATAATTGCCATGCTTTTTTTAGAAAAATACTCCCTAACCACACAGCGATCGCCCCATAAACGATACCCGATACTCCTAACGGATAAATCAATAATAGGGAAGCTGGAACGACTAACAGAGTATAAATCCAAATTTGACGGGTTGTAGACTCTTCCCCGACTACCACAGGCATCATGGGAATGCCAACTTTAGCGTAGTCATCCCGAATCATTAAAGCTAATGCCCAAAAGTGGGGAGGTGTCCACAGGAAAACGATCCCGAATAGTAACCAAGCTGCCCAACTCAATTCACCCGTCACCGCCGCCCAACCAACTAACGCCGGAATTGCTCCAGCCGCACCTCCAATTACAATATTTTGAGGAGTATGACGCTTGAGGAAGTGCGTGTAGATCACCATGTAGAAGACAATGCCAGACATTGCTAGCAATGCCGCCAACAGGTTAGCAAATACTGCTAATAAGGTAAACGAAAGAGAACCTAGAGCGATCGCAAATAATAACGCATCACGAGGTTGCACCTTTCCAGACGGAATGGGACGATGACGAGTCCGCAACATTTCGTAATCGATATCCCGATCATAAATACAGTTAAGCACTTGGGCAGAAGCCGCCGCCAGCGTACCACCGACTAGAGTAACGAGTAGCAAAACCGGATCAACTTGCCCATCCGCTGCCATCCACATTCCTGCTGCTGTAGTTATCAGTAGTAGGGGAATAATGCGAGGCTTGGTTAACTGATAGTAGCTTTGAACAACTTGCAGAACGTTTTCATGTTGACGGGATACACTTGTCCCAATCATTCAATTCACCAATTCCTTATTTTTGTTTTTGAAACGATACCCACACTGAAGGGTATCATCAGTAACACTAGTTACGCTTTGAGAAAAGAGGAGTGGGGGAGGGGGGAG
>DNGI01000315.1:0-3054 GCA_003486645.1 Cyanobacteria bacterium UBA11370
CTCACCCCCTCACCCTCTCACCCTCTCACCCTCTCACCCCCTCACCCTCGCTACACTAGATGAGTTGAACAACTTCACTCTTACCTGAAATCTTGTCTCTCGTTTCAAGACGGATGAACGCTAGTAGAGGTTTCTGGTAAGCGGATAAGCGAATCTTAATCCTAGTGCAAGCCTAGCCAGGTTAGCAGCCCTTGACCCGTAAAGTACTCGATGAGCAGTGTCAAAATAAAACCTATCATTGCAGCCCGACCATTCAAGCGTTCTGCGTATTCGTTGAAACCAAACTTAGGTTCTGTGAGTTGGGGGGTTGTCGTAGGTTGGGGTTGTGTCATGGTTTAAAGCCTCGCGCCCGGTATTAGTTACAATTCTTTACTTATTTTAACAGTCAAGATAACCAGGGATACCTAAAAAGGAAAACGCATGGAAATTGGTGTACCAAAAGAGACAAAAGACCAGGAATTTCGCGTAGGGTTGAGTCCCAGTAGTGTGCGGGTATTATGTGAAGCGGGTCATAAGGTCTGGGTGGAGGCTGAAGCGGGTGTAGGTGCTGGCTTTACGGATGACGAGTATCAGCAGGCGGGAGCAACGATTGTCTCAACCGCAGCAGCAGCTTGGGATCGGGACTTAGTGGTGAAGGTGAAAGAACCCTTAAAGCCAGAGTATCAATTTTTACAAAAAGGGCAGTTACTGTTTACGTATTTACATTTAGCTGCTGATCGGACTTTGACGGAACATTTGATTGATTGTGGGGTTTGTGCGATCGCCTATGAAACGGTGGAACTCCCAGATCGCAGACTCCCCCTACTTACCCCAATGAGTATAATTGCAGGTCGCCTTTCCGTGCAATTTGGGGCAAGATTTCTGGAACGCCAGCAGGGAGGACGAGGGGTTCTTTTAGGTGGTTTTCCTGGGGTTAAACCGGGACAAGTCGTGATTCTGGGTGGTGGCGTTGTGGGGACAGAAGCGGCGCGAATTGCTGTAGGAATGGGGGCGCAAGTTCAAATTATTGATTTGAATGTGGAACGTTTGGCGTATTTAGAAACTATTTTTGGTTCTAGAGTTGAGTATCTTTATAGTAATTCAGCACAGATTGAAGGAGCTGTTTGCCAAGCTGATTTACTCATTGGTGCAGTTTTAGTTCCAGGTCGTCGTCCGCCTATTTTAGTATCTCGAAATTTGGTACAAAAAATGCACCCAGGTGCAGTAATTGTCGATGTAGCAGTCGATCAAGGAGGTTGTATTGAAACAGTCCGTCCAACCTCACACACCAATCCAACTTATATTGAGGAAGGTGTTGTCCATTATGGTGTACCCAATATGCCAGGAGCAGTACCTTGGACAGCAACTCAAGCTCTTAATAATAGTACCTTACCGTATGTTTTGAAATTAGCCAATCAGGGTCTAAAAGCGATGGAATCTGACCCCGTATTAGCCAAGGGTGTGAATGTGAAAAATCATCAGATTGTTCATCCAGTAGTGCGAGAAGTGTTTGCAGATTTAGTAGGTTAGACCTGTCTTGAAAATGGGGAGTGGGGAGTGGAGAAGATAGATTGTCATCGCAAGGTTCGTGAACCCTAGTTCATGGGTGTCTCTTGCAAAAATAGTTAGGGCGGTTAAGATACCTATCCCAAAAAATCATTAGTATCTTTAAAATAGAGAAGCTATAAAGCCATGACCACTACTTTAGATAGCAGTAACTTAACTCTAGAAGATGTTTATCAACTATTGAAACTAGACAGGCGGTTGAATAACTCGATCAGTTCATTGCTAACATTAGAACCTATTAGTGAGACTGAATCACATAAATTACATCAAATTCGTGATAACTTTGACAGCTATTACAATTGGGGAACAATCTCAGAAGGAGAAGTCAAATTTATGACTATTTCTCCTTTGCTTTGGTTAGCGAACTTCTATCCTTATTCGACAAGTAGGATAACCCTAGAAGAGAAAATTGCTTCAATTAATATTGAAGATGAAGATACAATTATCAAAGGTAGAATGGATATTTTAGCCATTCATAAGGTTAAAGCTAGAGAAATTTCAACACCCTTTTGTATTCTAGTCCTTGAAACTAAACGAAGTAGCGTCGCGGCCTTGAAAGGTTTACCTCAATTACTCACCTATGCTTATAAATGCTTAGACCATCAAGAATGGGTTTGGGGATTAACCACTAACGGTATGGAGTATCAATTTATTCGTATCGAACAAGGAAATCCACCCATTTACCAACAATTTCCACCGTTGAATTTAATTTACCCTGAATCTTCTATTCAAATTTTACAAGTACTGAAAGCGATTGGTAAGCTATATCAAAGCGATCGCACCTCGAATGAGCCTACATGACTAATTCTTCCCCTCAATCTGGATATACCTTACCCGTATTTGCTTGTGCCTCTGCTATTGCCGCTTTAAAGTGGTTACGCCAACCTCAATCTCTAAATACTGTACTCTTAGACTTAATCAGTCCCCCAGAAACTGTAGAAATTCCTATCGATCAAGTCGCCGGAATTCGAGAGGGAATGGCTCTTGCTATTACTCATAGTAATCCTGGTGATAACCTAGATATTACCCGGAATACTCCAATTTGGGCAGTGGTAGAATGGGGGCAATCTGATCAAATTGAACAGATACGGATAGTTGGTGGTGAAGGAATTGGACGACGAGTCAATGCAGAGGGAAAAGCGGCAATTTATGATTATGGTCAGCAATTATTACAAAAAAATCTAACCCATTTACTAGCGCCAAACGAAAAGATTCAGGTAACAATTATTTTACCCGAAGGACGTAAATTAGCAGAACGTACCTCAAATGCGGCTTTCGGGATAGTAGAAGGATTATCTTTATTAGGAACAACGGGAATTTCTCAACCTCTAAGTGTCCCTGATCAATTAGATTTATATCGTCAAGAACTGCAACAGAAATGCCAAAAAATCCAAGTGGCAGCGGATTTGGTAACGGATGTAACGGATGGTTTATTGGTTGCCATAGAGACTTTACCACCTACAGATAACTTATCCGTTATATCCGCTACATCCGTTACCCCATCCGCTG
>DNGI01000315.1:3288-16398 GCA_003486645.1 Cyanobacteria bacterium UBA11370
CGCTACATCCGTTACCCCATCCGCTGCCACGTCAGTTTTAGTATTTTGTATCGGTGAAAATGGGTTGGATTTAGCTAAAAAAATGGGAATTAATCCTGAACAAATTATTAAAACAGCAAATTGGTTAGGACCATTGTTAGTAGAAGCTGGATTGCAGCAAGTCCCAGCTATTTTATTATTTGGCTATCATGGTAAACTCATTAAACTAGCCGGTGGAATTTTTCACACGCACCACTATCTCGCTGATGGACGGATGGAAATTTTAACCGCTTATGGTGCTAAAGTGGGTCTACCAACACCCATATTACAGAACGTTTTCGCTAGTCCCACGACAGAAGCGGCATTGAAGTATTTGCGTCAATTAGACGCTACTGAAGGGAGTAATTGGGTGAATCAAATTTATAGTACGATCGCTTCTACTATTGATTCTCGCTCCCAAGATTACATCCGCAAACACGTAGAACCGCAATCTATCACGTCTGAGGTTCAGGTGGGTTCGGTTCTGTTTGACGGCGATCGCAAAATTATTGTGACTAGCCCAACAGGTGCGACGTTACTTTCTCAGATATGCTAAGTTGGTAAGAATATCTCTAGGCTAAATTGATAAAAGCCATCAGGTTTTGACCCATCTATTCACTGTAAACAATTCTCGCGGCTGAGTGGCATACTTGGGCAGCAAGGTTGTTGCACCTTTCCACTATTTGTATTACGGATAACAGCAGTGACACTACAGACAGAAACAGCATCTCCCAGTGTAGAGACATCAACTGCAACCTCTCTACAAAATCAGTTGCATCGCCAAATGGTCGTTATTCTAGACTTTGGTTCTCAATACTCTGAATTAATTGCGCGTCGCATCCGCGAAACTCAAGTTTATTCTGAGGTTATTTCCTATCGCACTACGGCGGAACAACTCCGACAGCTTAATCCGAAAGGAATTATTCTATCCGGTGGGCCAAGTTCGGTTTATGATACGGGTGCGCCTCACTGTGATCCAGAAATTTGGAATTTAGGTATCCCCGTATTGGGTGTTTGTTACGGGATGCAGTTAATGGTACAACAGCTTGGTGGAGATGTAACCAGAGCCAAGCGAGGGGAATATGGCAAGGCATCCCTATTCATTGATGATCCTACCGATTTATTAACGAATGTGGAAGATGGCTCAACCATGTGGATGAGTCATGGGGATTCCTGTCAGGTATTACCCGCAGGATTTGAAACTCTAGCTCATACTGAGAATACCCCTTGTGCGGCGATCGCACACCATGAGAAAAAACTCTATGGTGTACAGTTTCACCCAGAGGTGGTTCATTCGATTGGGGGTATCGCCTTAATCCGTAATTTTGTTTACCACATTTGTGATTGCGAACCCACGTGGACAACGGAAGCGTTTGTGGAGGAGTCCATTCGAGAAATTCGGGGTAAGGTTGGGGATAAACGGGTATTGTTAGCGCTTTCTGGCGGGGTAGATTCCTCTACTTTAGCTTTCTTACTTTATAAGGCAATTGGTGAGCAATTGACCTGTATGTTCATTGACCAAGGTTTCATGCGGAAAGGGGAACCCGAACGGTTAGTGAAGCTATTTCATGAACAATTCCATATTCCAGTAGAATATGTCAATGCCCGTGATCGCTTTTTGGCTCAACTTACAGGAATTACTGATCCTGAAGAAAAGCGTCGTCGTATTGGTCATGAATTTATTCGGGTTTTTGAAGAAGAATCTAGACGGCTTGGTCCCTTTGATTATCTCGCACAGGGTACACTTTATCCCGATGTGATTGAATCGGCTGATACCAATGTTGACCCTCAAACCGGGGAACGGGTAGCGGTAAAAATTAAAAGCCATCATAATGTCGGTGGTTTACCTAAAGATTTGCGTTTCAAGCTGATTGAACCCTTACGCAAACTCTTTAAAGATGAAGTCCGAAAAGTTGGTCGTTCAATTGGTTTACCCGAAGAAATTGTCAAACGACACCCCTTCCCAGGACCCGGATTAGCGATTCGGATTATTGGTGAAGTGACTTCAGAACGTTTGAATATTTTACGCGATGCAGACTTAATTGTCCGCCAGGAAATTAATCGACAAGGGATTTATAACGATTTGTGGCAAGCGTTTGCTGTATTATTACCCGTGCGAAGTGTGGGGGTAATGGGAGATCAGCGAACTTATGCTTACCCAATTGTCTTACGCATGGTCAGCAGTGAGGATGGCATGACGGCAGATTGGTCACGGGTTCCTTATGATTTATTGGAAACAATTTCTAACCGAATTGTGAATGAAGTCAAGGGAGTCAATCGGGTGGTTTACGATATTACGTCTAAGCCGCCTGGGACGATAGAATGGGAATAAATTATAGCTGTTCTCAATTTAATACACCTCTTGTAAACCGAAACCCTGTAGAGACGTTGCAATGCAACGTCTCTACAATGGGTGATTGCTATTCTGTTTAAGCGGGATTTGAATCCAAAATTCAGTCCCCTGTCCTCCTTCAGAATGACAATTCAGAATACCCCCATGTTTCTCGACAATAATCTGATGACTAATTGAGAGTCCCAAACCCGTCCCCTTCCCTACAGGTTTAGTTGTAAAAAACGGTTCAAACAAACGTTCTACAACGCTGGGTGTCATTCCCGATCCATTATCCCGAATCCGAATCACAACGTCATGATTATCTAAAATATCGGTGTGAATCCAAATCATGGGTTCAGGGTTTAATTGTCCCTCTCTTTCCATTTCTAAAGCATCAATGGCATTACTAATAATATTCATAAAAACTTGATTGAGTTGACCCGCATAACATTCTACTAAGGGTAAGTTTCCGTATTCTTTAATTACCGTAATCCCCGGACGGTTCCCGTAGGGTTTCATGCGGTTACGGAGAATCAACAAAGTACTATCAATTCCTTCATGGATATTCACCGACCTCATTTCCGCTTGATCCTGTCGGGAAAAATTGCGTAAGGAAACAACAATTTCCTGAATTCGATCTGCTCCCATCTGCATCGAAGCCAGCATTTTTGGTAAATCTTCAATCAGAAAAGGTAACTCAATATCTTCAATGTAATCTTGAATTTCAGGAACAGGATTGCGATAGTGATGTTGATAGCGATTAATTAGCTCAATTAAGTCTTCAATATAGTTAGTGGCATGACTCAAATTCCCGGTGATAAAGTTAACCGGGTTATTGATTTCATGAGCAATACCTGCTACCATTTGACCAATGGTAGACATTTTATCGGTTTGAATCAGTAACGCTTGAGTCTGCCGCAGTTCATTAAGTGCCTGTTCCAATTGATGGGCCTGAGTTTGAGCGGCTAGCGCAGATGCACGCGTTTTAGCAAATAATTCGGCGTGTTCAATAGCGATCGCTAACTGATCCACCACCGCTTGCAGCAATTCCACTTCCCGATCACTCCATTGCCGTGAACCCTCGCAGTAACTACAAACAATTGCACCGAGTTGTCCGGTTTGGGTTTTGAGGGGTAACACTAATCCAGAGGTAATCCCCCAATGAACTAGCAGCGATCGCGTTTCGGAGTCTAAATTCCCGGCTTTAGCGAGATCTGCAATCCTTAGAGGTTGCAAATTCGTAATCGTTTTTGCTAGGGGTGCAAACTCAGGTAGTGGACATTCTCCTAACAAACTCGGCAAATTGGAGTTTCGTGCTTCATGAGTCACACTCAAGCTGGGTGGATTGGGTTCGGGTATATACCATAAAAAATGACACCCGTCAAGGTCAAGCAAACTCTTAATTTCCGTAACGGCGGTATCGAGGATGGTATCCAGTTCTAGGGAATTACGAATTTGGCTGGCTAATTGAAATAGTAGGGCTTCCCGGCGGCTGAGGAGTTCTTCCCGCGCCCAAACCCGATCAATAGCGACAGCGATCGCATTGGCAACCCATCCCAAGACCCCATTAACGACTTTGGAGAAGGGTTGATGGCTGTGTAACGCAATCACCCCCACCAATCGTGAATCGACAATCAGAGGGTAGCCACTAAAGAAGGTTTGGAGGGTTGAACCGTGAGTCGGTGTGGAGAGGGGACTGTTAATCGGCTGCTGGATTTGGGCGATCGCACCGATGAGTCCGTGATTGAGGGAAATACGTTCCGGGAAAAGTTCGGCGGGGGTGAGTTGTCCAGCGGAGGCTTGTAACTCTAGGGACAGACGATCGGCTGTACCCACTCCATCCGGATTAACCGTCCAAATCCCAGCACCGAGGGCGTGGAGATGCTGTACCATTGCCTCTGTACAACCCTTGAGGCGTTCTGGGAGTGTACCATTTTGACCCACCAGCACCGCACCCACGTCGGCTTCTAGGGTTGAGAGGCGCGATCGTTCTAGCAAGGTCGCTTTTGCTTGCTTGGTCTTAGTAATATCACGGGCGATCGCATAAACTACACCCTCTTCCCCTAACACTAAAGAGTTCCAAGAAAGCCATTTATAAGAACCATCCTTACAACAATAGCGATTCTCAAAGTGGGGAAGGGGAGTCTCATTAACTAGCTTTTGCCATTGAATTACGGTTGTTCCTTGGTCTTCAGGATGCACAAATTCCAGAAAGGGTTTGGCAAGAAGTTCTTCGGCGCTGTATAAGAGGGTTTTTTCAAAGGCTGGGTTCACCCGCTTGAAATACCCATCTAATCCAATCACACACATCAGATCGGGAGAAAGAGTAAAAAATCGATCTTGCTCTACTTCTACTCGTTGAGTTTCGGTAATATCTTTACAAATGGACACGTACTCGTGAGGGTGTCCCTCCGTATTTAGGATCGGCACAATCGTTGTATCTTTCCAATACAAACTTCCATCTTTCGCTTGATCTTGAATAGTGCCTCTCCAAACTTTCCCACTCGCCAGAGTTGCCCACATCTGTTTAAAAAAATCAGGTGCATGATAACCCGAATTGAGGAGGCGATGGGTGGTTCCATGAAGTTCTTCCCTGGAATATTTTGAGATTTCACATAACTTATCATTAACATAATAAATCTTGCCGTGGTGGTCAGTGATGGCAACAATGGAAGAGCGGGCTAGTGCTACCTCAATGTCACCGATGTCTTGATGGGAGGGTTGGAGTCTATCTTCCACCTGTTGAGAGTTGCTGACCATAGCTTGGAGGATCGTGAGCTTTTTGTACAAGTTCAACTGAGTGATCGCTTGTCGCAAGACGGCTACTAGCGCCTCTTGTTGTTTTAACTTTAGCTCTCGCGGTACGCGATCAATTACTGATAAGCTACCAATAATTAGCCCTTGAGGATTAATTATTGGTGCGATCGCCAAAAATCTGACGGGTTGGCAAGCTTTCACCGATTCACAACTAGCCAATCGTTCGTCAGCTAAGATATCCTCAACGATTAACATCAAACCGTTCTGATTTTCGAGTTGCTGTATGGTTTCTTGACATAACGCTAAGTAAGCCGCTGTTGATCCAGGTTCTAAACCCACTTGTGACTCAATCCGTCCCCCTGTAGTATCAAGCAGGTAGAGTAAAGCGATCGGTGTTTGGGCGACAAAAGCGGCTAAGTAAGTCAAGTTTTCAAAAGCCCCTGTAGCAGACGAGTCACTATAGGACTCTGGGTGCATCTGATCGATATTGACTACTCCATCACGAAATTCAAGCGTCTTCATGGGTTAGCACTCCTCTCCTTGTCAAAGCCAGATTTTCTGGGCTTGCTTGTCGTTAATGATTGTTATCCAGCCGTTTTGATAAAATTGGCAAGGATATCGGAGTGGATTGGGACTTGACTCCCTCCCAGTCGATGCTCTGCTTAATCGAAATAAACCCCACATTAACCCTTGAAGCGGAGTTGTTTCGATTTTTTTTTCTTTCGATAGTTTTCTCTTTACGGAGAGCTTATCGATTAACGAAGCGGCAGAATGTGCGGTAGATAACTGCTTCATCGTAAATTTTTCGTTTGATCCAAGAATTCGACTACCTCTATCTTCGGGAAAATCTGGAATCGACCTTCCTTCGGTTAAGAGTTCTTATCTAAGCTATCCTGTGATTAAGGATGGGTTAAGTTTCACGATCTTAACCAATTTTAGGACGACTTATATTATCTTTACAAAAGACACCGGATTGGAAAAATCCTCACAGGTTTCCTCAGAGGAGTTCAGCTTTGGCTGCAAGTTTAAGAACGTAGCATTACTCCACCCCTAATATCCTGTTGGGTTGAATAACCCAAAAAAGCATTTAAGGGGAGAGGGGAGTTAGCCTCTTTTGTTACTTTCCGAAATAAAGAAGTAAGAAAAAGCCAGATTATCTCTAACTACTTTCCCCATTTCTGGTAAAGAGTTTCTCTTAATTCCTGAGATTCTGCCGAGATGCCATTATTCTCATTCTCGGAGAGTGACGGAAGAGGGGTAGTTTAATAGGTTGTCTATGCTGACATTAATTCTCAATTAGCTGATTTTGTTGCAAATAGGAGCGATAAGTAACTATGATTGTCAATAAATGGTTTTTTTGGGAGTCTAATTATGCCTCCTTACACCGCCTCATCGCTTAAAGCTGAACTGAATTCCCGTGGTTGGCGATTGACACCACAACGGGAAACAATCCTGCACGTCTTTCAAAATCTTCCTAGAGGCAACCATCTGAGTGCCGAAGAACTGCACAATCTACTCCAGCAGCGTGGAGAAGCCATTAGCTTATCTACAATCTATCGTAGTGTCAAACTCATGGCGCGGATGGGTATTCTGCGAGAACTAGAATTAGCAGAAGGACATAAACATTACGAACTCAATCAGCCATTCCCGAATCATCACCATCATTTGGTTTGCATTCAGTGCAATCAAACCCTTGAATTCAAAAACGACTCTATTTTAAAACAAGCAATGAAGCAGGTAGAAAAAGAAGGGTTTCAACTGATTGACTGTCAGCTAACCATTCATAGCATTTGTCCAGAAGCCTTGCGGATGGGATGGCCTTCGGCACTGCCGAGTAACTGGTGCTGTTCGAGAGCGATCGCAGCAGGGCATTCATCCGTTGTTGATGATTATCCTGTTTCTGCTGTTACATTAGTTGGGGAATAACTTCAACAAAGTGGCAATTTATTATAGATCAATTATCTGTAGTAAACATTTAGCTAATTGATACAACAGAGGAATTTTCCTTGTTCTTCCGGGACTGGTTTTAATGTTTAATAGTTGTGCTAATTGCACGGCACAGAAACTAAAAGAAAAAGGGGGAAGGGAAAAAGATTCTTTTTCCAGTACAGCTTCTATGTGGCTAAGGGTAAACTCCTGCTGCTACCATCTGTAGAAACAGTCTATTGCTAAAAAGTGTTGACAGCGATCGCTCAGGGTCAATGCCTCAGCTCTCAAAAGCTACAGGGTAAGATGGACGTTTCTGTATTGGTGGTAGGAAATCAGCAGTTTTTGGCAGCATTCCTTAACCCGATTCGTACTATCATGGCTGGTTCGGTTGAGGCATCCTCTTGTGTGGGTGATGTTCTCACCTTAGTGCAAACTATACATCCTGCTGTTGTAATTTTACAAGCTAGGGAGGTGGGTAGTTTGGAACTGTGTTATCAAATTAAAGAACATACCCAGTTAGGTTGGGTCTATTGCATTTGGGTCGATGAGCAGTCCGATCCGCTCTATGAAATCATGTTACCTGATCGCTGTCATGAGTTGGCTGCTTGCGCTAAAGCCTTAGAAGGGGGTGCTGATGCCTACTTGCGATTCACGTCAATTCACACCGGAGAAGCTGTAACCACTATCGCAGAATATGAATTGCTCAAAGCACAAATTCAAGTCGGTTTACGTTCTGTAGAATTTTACCAAAAACTGCAACAAACGAATGACTTACTCTCAACAATGGCGTTAGCCGATCCCTTAACAGAATTGAATAATCGTCGGGCAATGGAATGGGATTTACCCCGACAAATTCAAAATGCGCGAACCCATTCGACCTCTCTGAGTATTATTATGCTGGATGTGGATTATTTCAAGTCTGTAAATGATAACTATGGACATCAGGTGGGCGATCGCGTTCTCCAGTTATTAGCTGCTCGTTTACAACATAACCTTCGGATTCAGGATACTCTTTTTCGCTATGGTGGGGAAGAATTTTTAATTATTCTTAGTCAAACTAACGTCCAAGAAGCTCAAATTGTGGCTAAACGCCTGCGAAAAGTAGTCAGTGACCAACTGTTTAATATTGATGGGACATTGGCACTCCAAGTGACGATTAGTTTGGGACTTGCTTCGTTAAACCGAATTGATGATTCCCAAGGAGAAAGTTTAGTGCGACGTGCTGATCATAATCTATTACTTGCTAAAACTAGTGGTCGTAATCAAGTTGTTTGTAATGAATTATGAATAGTGTTAATCGAAGAGAGTGTTTTGAACAATTAACAATTAGCAATCCCTTAGTAGAGTAGAGACGTTCCGCCGGAACGTTATACCAAGAATTCCTTTGCCCTAATCGATGTGTCTACTGCTCTAACTAGCAACTTACGTTATTATTAATTAATTTTACCATCTGCCATTAACCCAGAATTCATAGCATATCCGGTTAATCACCCTTAAAAACTTCACCCCCTCTCCCCCTCTCCCCCTCTCCCTCTTTTGTCGGATTATTTCACCAGACATAATATCAATCCTGAATTCTCCCATCTGGAAGAGTTGCCCCTTGCAAATTTGCCCCCATCAAATTGGCACTACTCAACTCTGCCCTAGTCAAATTTGCCTTACTTAAATTTGCCTTTGTTAAATTTGCTCTCGCTAAATAGCCATCAACCAACTCTGATTCTGTCAAATTAACCTCACGCAAATCAGCGCGACTAAAATCAGCCCGATTCAATCGACAAAAACTCAAATTAGCGCCACTCAATTGAGCCTTACCAAACTTAGTATCGGGCATAATCGCCCCTTGTAAATTAACATCCGTTAGTTCGGCTTCACTTAAATTAGCGCGTTCCAATTTAACATTTGTAAGAATTGCACCGCGTAAATTTGCTCCCATCAAATTAACTTCCGTCAAAAAGGCAGAACCCAAATTTGCTTCACTCAAATCAGCCCCTTGTAAATCAGCATTCCGCAAATTGGCTTCCCTAAGATTAGCTCCACTTAAGTTAACTTTTGATAAATCTGCCCCCATCAAATTTGCCCCTCGCAAATCTGCTTTTCGCAAAATAGCCCCGCGCAAATTAGCAATATAAACTCTACTTTCCTCCCGCAAATTTGCCCCTCGCAAACAAGCACCCGTTAAATCCGCACCACTTAAATTAGCCCCGCGCAAATCCGCATCAATCAGATTAGCATCCAACAACTTCGCCAGCGTTAAATTAGTACTTCGTAAATCTGCTCCCTGTAAACTAGCGCCATGCAAATCAGCACTACTCAAATTAGCGCCATTAAAAAACGCTTGATTCAAATTAGCACCACTCAACCGCGTACCCATTAAATTGGCTTTTCTCAAATTTGCCCGACTCAGATACGCAAAAATCAAATTCGCGCTATGCAAATCCGCCCCATTTAATACTATCCCGATTAAGTCAGCACCAAACAGATTAACACCACTTAAACTCGCGCCGCTAAACTTAATCTCTCCAGCTTTATATCGCTCTAAAAGTTCATTAACATTCATACGACAAAAACACTAACCAAATCCAAAATCCAAAATCCAAAATCCAAAATTCATCTAGCCTTGCCATAAAATCGGCTCATACATTGCGCGATCGCACTAGCCGCTTGAGTGTTTTCATCCGACGCATCCAGACACTTAGCCATACTGTAAAGCTTTGATTCCAGTTCTTCAATCGTTTTGTAAGAATCAAACGCTTGGAAGAGCAAATCATCAAGAGTCTGTGCTCTAATTAAATACCAATCTTGTCGTGTTGCTTTGAACGGATGATAAACTACAGAAAATAGCAATAGTTTGGCTCTCAAAGGATTGGTATATTTCATCACTTCCAGACGCAAATCAAACGCATCATAGGTACGTTTTTTTTGCTCTAGTTCAACCATTGATTGTTTCGGATTGGATTGTTGCCTAGCCGATTCTACCGGATCATTAGCTTTAACATTTTTTCTGGCTTTGACTAATGTTGACTCTGAAGAATCGCTGTACAGTGACTCTAATTTACTAATAATTGTACTCGCTACGATAGAATACTCGGTTTGTCGATTAAGGGTTTGGACCTGGCTAGTAATGGCTGAAGCAAGTTGATTTAGAGTTGAGTAAGCTTCTGTGAGTTCTTGGATTAAACTAGGCATATTTAATTTCGCCAAACTCTTGGAATCATTTTCCCATGTGCCTTTACAGACATAATAAATTAATTTTTTAATTCTCAGGGAGTTCGTATCCTGTTCTAATTCACGAGCAATTTTATCGAAATTAGAATTAGCTTCAGATGTTACACTTGGCGTTTCGGTTCGGAACACGACGACTTGGGTTAATTCAGTAGGTTCGTTGTACAGTTTGCCTAATTGATTAATAATGATGTTGGCGATCGCGTAATATTCTGTTTGTCGATTAAGCGTTTTTACCAATTCATCGAGATCTGAACTCAGTTGTTCTAAGGTGGGTTTAGAGTTGATGATCTCTTGGATTAAATCTCGTAATTGATACCGTTCGAGAATGGTAATGTCATTTTCCCACCTTTCTTGAGAGGCATAAACGATTAATTTTTTAATTCGGGTTGCATTTTCGTGCTGTTCTAACTCTCTAGCGATCGCATCAATCACAGATAAAGCTTGCATTGTTTCCCTAAAATCGATTTGATAGAGCAGAAGCCCTTACCTCTGGGTCGTGAATTCAAGGCTTCAACTCTCCTATTTACAAAAAACTCATCAATCTTAGTATTATAATATGAAGCCAAGCTCAAATTGATCGATTTTTTGACCTAAATAAGACGCATCCGTACCCAAACGCTTTAGCCTTTGAGATGAGCTACTTTCGTAGTAGGTTTTAGGGAGTAGGGACTAGGGAGTAGGAAGTGGAGAGTGGGGAGTAAGCTGTTCGTCATTTAAACCTGATTGTCAAGAATTACAGAATCCTTGTAGTGCGACCATCTTGGTCGCTACTGATACCAAATTTAAATGCGTGACAGCTTAGGGAGTAGACAAGAAAATTAAATGTACTTCACTCCTCTTGAGAAACGCTATATTGACCAGCCGACTCTTCTACTTATACTTAAGATTTCATCCCTCATCGCTCATCTGTGAAAGGATTTTGACCAACTCCCAGTTCTTTCTTACTCCGTTTCAACTCATTCCACAAGTCTTTGATTTTAGAGTAAGCAACTTCTGGGGCAACTTTACCAGCCGTTTCTAGATTACAAATGTAATTGACTTGTTGAGCAAATTCCTGTAAATTCGCATTAAAAACGAGATTCTCTGGTTTCACTTTCCCGTAATAGCGACTGCGCGGATATAAAAAATCAGTTCGATCCGTCATCCTTATCTCCTTTTGTTAACAATCTGCAACTTAAATATAAATATCAATAAATCCCTTAACTATCTCTATGATGGCTTAAGTAAACGTACTTAACCATCAGTACTTTTACGGGACTTGATTGTGAGTGTAAAGCTTTAGTGGTGCAACGTCGAGGTTGTTTTTGTCTTCTGTTTGTCCTTGCTCTTGGCTACTTAAACTCTAGCCTATGCTAGGGCTAGCGTTGGTATGAACTAAAAGGTATCCTGCCTTAGCAGCATAGCGTACTGTTAGGCTGATACGAATCAAACCCCAGACCGATCTTGTCCATTCCCCCAATGATATGATGTCCGGCAAATCATCCATAATAAAAAGTCTTCCTCTCTCCCCCTCTCCCTCTCTCCCTCTCTCCCCCTCACTCTTTTTTAGGGTCATTCAACTAGACATGATATGACTCCCAATACTACTGGCATAAGCACAATAAACTGGAAATCAAGTTGGCGAAGAGTTCCCGACTTCTGCAAGAAGTCTACTTTCTACACAGCTAAAATCATTCCAAGGAGTCAAGACTCATAATGTCCCAAGCGCACAAACTTTACGAAGGCAAAGCCAAGATTCTTTATTCCACCGATAACCCAGAAATTCTCCTCAGTCACTTCAAGGACGATGCTACCGCCTTCAACGCCCAAAAACGCGGTCAGATTAGTGGTAAAGGTGAAATAAACTGTGCGATCGCCTCCCGATTATTCCAGTTACTCGAAGCCGAAGGCATCCCCACCCACTTTATTGAGCGTACCGCACCAAATCAAATGCTGGTGAAGCGGGTTAAAATTCTAGCCTTAGAAGTCGTGGTTAGGAACATTGCGGCGGGTAGTCTCTGTCAACAGACTGGATTGCCAGTGGGGAAAGTTCTACCCAACCCCCTCGTCGAATTTTATTTAAAAAACGATGAGTTAGGAGATCCCTTGTTAACCCGCGATCGCCTCTTACTCCTAGAATTAGCAACACCAGAGCAGCTTAACCAACTCCAAGAGCAGGCATTGCGAATCAACCAAATTCTAACGGCTTTTTTCGGGCGCTGCGACATTACCCTAGTAGACTTCAAGCTAGAGTTTGGGATCACATCTACCCAAGAACTCATCCTCGCCGATGAAATCAGTCCCGATACCTGCCGCCTTTGGAACCAATCCGAAACCGATCCCAACCGACGAATCATGGACAAAGATCGATTTCGTCGGGATCTCGGAAACGTAGAAGATGCCTACCAGCAAGTTCTAGAGCGGGTGAACGCGCACTGTAGCAGTTCGGAACAAAACAGTTGAGCGAATTTATATTAAATCCTGGTATTTTGTCCATTATCCATTACCAATCGCCAAACGAACAACAGACATTGGACAATGGACAACGGATAAACAGCGGATCGCTTCCCTTGTAATCAACGTGGTGTGTGGACGTGTCAAAAAACCTGAAGATAATGCGCTTATCTCCCCTGTTAGCGGCAATTGTTGCCGTAACAACGACTATCAGTTTATCAAGCCCAGCCCGTGGTCAAACGCCTGACCCATCTCCGCCTAATCCAGAACCGACAGCAACTGCAACCCAGACTGATACTAAGTTGCTTTCAAAGAGAGTAGATAGAGAGGACAAGGAAGACAAGGGAGACAAGGAGGACAAGGAGACAAAGGAGAGGGATTTTACAAATCATTTAGAATGGCTATATAAGGATTGT
>DNGI01000239.1 GCA_003486645.1 Cyanobacteria bacterium UBA11370
AACGACAAACGACAAACAACAAACAACCAACAACCAACAACCAATAACCAATAACTAATTATGGCTACACAATCTCCTCCCGTTGTTTCTATACAACCCCCAAAAGATGTTTCATTAAGTGAAATTGAAGCCGAACTGCGTCAAATTTGGCAGAGCTATAGTGTTGGTAGCGATGGCATTGATGGACCTTCGGCTGTAAGGGCGACAACATTTAGTTTGGTTGTCTATGAACCCGAAGAAACTCAACAGCTATTAGCAGCATTAGGATATTATTCTGGTCCAATTGATGGCATTCTTGGCCCTCGTATGTTCGCGGCAATTAAAGCAGCACAGAAAACCTATGGATTGCCAAGGACAGGTAGAGCAGACGAAACCACGAAGGCAAAATTACGTGAAGAGTACACTCAACGACTAAAAAATGGGGTAGCAAGGAATTCAGATGGCACTGAACAATTACAGTATTTTGCAGATTTAGAAGGTGCTGGAATTGCAGATGCGATCGCAGCAGCAAACCCTTGCCGCATCATCGCTCTTTTCCCAACGGCGGGTGAAGATAAAGGTGTTACCGCTCAGGTTTCTGCCTCTTGCCCCATTCAAAAACACAGTCAGAGTACCTTAGTATGCTGTGAATATATCACCCTAACGGGGACTCCTGCTGCCCTAGAACGTATCGGTGGGATCATTTCTGAACTGATGATTGGTGAGTTACCAAAGTTTATTTGGTGGAAGGCAAAACCTGACCCAGATTATGGTTTGTTCAAGCGTCTGGCGGAGTTGAGTAATAGCATTATTATTGACTCTAGTGCGTTCCGCTATCCCGAAACGGCGCTGTTACAAATTCATCAATTAATGACTCAAGGAACTCCCATTGCTGACCTCAATTGGCGACGATTGGCTCCCTGGCAAGAGTTGACGGCTGAAGCTTTTGATCCGCCAGAACGTCGTGCTGCGCTAGTAGAGGTTGATCGGGTCACAATTGATTACGAACAAGGCAATCAAGCTCAGGCATTAATGTTTCTAGGATGGTTGGCATCTCGCCTGAAGTGGCGACCCATTTCTTATCAGAAAGAAGGGGGAGATTATGACATCCGGCGCGTTAAATTAACCACTCCGGATCAGCGCTCTGTAGAAGTTGAGTTAGCTGGGGTTCCTGTTGCGGATGTAGGAGAAGTGGCGGGTGATTTGATTAGTTTACGGTTGGGTTCAACGAACATGGAAGCCGATTGTTGTACGGTTTTGTGTTCGGAAACGACGGGTTGTATGCGAATGGAAGCGGGGGGTGGTGCTCAATCTTGTCGCATTCAGCAAGTATCTCCGATGTTTGATCAAAAGACTGAATATTTGTTGAGTCAGCAGTTGCAACGTTGGGGGCGTGAGATGCTTTATGAGGAAAGTATGGCGGTGACGGAGCAAATTCTTAAGTTAGGGAGTTAGTTCTCGGTGGCAACGGATGTTGTAGCGGATGTAACGGATGAGGTTGATGTTTATTCGTGTCTCCATCATAATAGATAAGGAACAACAAACAACAAGCAACCAACAACTAACGACCAATAACTAACAACTATGCCTTTAGTTATTGCAGGTGAACGGAGTGGGGTAGGTAAGACGACAGTCACGCTTGCCCTACTTTCCTTTTTGTCGCAACATAATAAAATAGTTCAATCGTTTAAGGTTGGTCCAGATTACATTGACCCCATGTTTCATCAGCGGGTTACGGGGCGTTTTTGTCGCAATTTAGACCCGGTACTGACTTCAGAAACCTATGTTCAAGAGTGTTTTAGTCGTCATAGTCAAGGAGTTGATTATGCTCTAATTGAAGGGGTGATGGGGTTGTTTGATGGGGCATCGGGGCAGGATGATTTTGCTAGTACGGCTCATATTGCGCGGCTGTTAGAATTGCCTGTATTGTTAGTTTTAGATTGTAGTAAGTTGGCTCGTTCAGTTGCAGCGATCGCCCACGGTTATTGTTCCTTCGATCCCAGAATGAAAATAGCAGGTGTAGTGTTGAATCGGGTGGGAAGCGATCGCCATTTGGAATTGCTCAAAGATGCTCTCGAATCCTTAGAATTACCCATACTTGGAGTATTGCAACGTCAGGATACTATTACAATTCCCGATAGGCATTTAGGTTTAGTTCCCACTGCTGAATTAACTGATTTGGATACTTTAATTGACCAACTTGCTCATATTGGAAAGAGTTGTTTTGATTGGGAACGTTTATTTCCCTTACTAACTCCCTCCTTACTAAACCCAAAAATTCCAAATTCATTTTCCCCACTCCCCACTCCCCACTCCCCACTCCCCATTAAAATTGCAGTCGCACGCGATCGCGCTTTTAGTTTCTATTATCAAGATAATTTAGATAGTTTACAACAATTGGGGGCTGAGTTAATGTTCTGGAGTCCGCTGACTGATGAAGCGTTGCCTGAAGGAGTGCAAGGATTATATTTTGGTGGGGGTTTTCCGGAAGTTTTTGCTGAACAATTAGCCGAAAATATTAGGGTGCGTGAAGTCGTTCGGAGGGCAATTTTTGAAGGAATGCCAACCTATGCTGAATGTGGCGGGTTGATGTATTTGTCTGAAACAATTATTGATTTTAATGATAAGTCTTGGTCAATGGTGGGTTTATTGCCGACAACAGCAATCATGGAGAAGCGTCTTACTTTGGGATATCGACAGGCAATGAGTCTGCAAGATAGTCCTTTGTTACCTGCTGGAACAACAGTTTGGGGGCATGAATTTCATCGTTCACAACTTACAATTATGCCTGAAAAGCCCTTATTTGAGATACGGGGATATGACAAAGGTAAGGTAGTCACTGAAGGGTGGAGAGTGCATCAATTACACGCGTCCTATGTTCATTTACATTGGGGTGGGTGTTCAGAAATTCCGGCTCATTTTTTGAAACATTGTCATAATTTTAATCAGAAGCGGAATAAAAGCAACAAATCTATTGTGTCTTATTTTTTCTGATTCTGATGTTGCTCGTAAGCGGCTACAATTTTCTGCACAATCGGATTACGAACAACATCTTGTGTGGAAAGTTCGCAGAAAGCAATCCCTTGAATAGAGCGTAAAATTTTTTGAGCAACGGCTAATCCTGACTCTTGATTTGCGGGTAAATCAGTTTGGGTAATATCACCCGTAACCACCATGCGGGAACCAAAACCCAGACGAGTTAAAACCATTTTCATCTGAGCTGGGGTTGTATTTTGAGCCTCATCTACAATCACAAAGGCATTATTAAGAGTGCGACCTCGCATATAGGCTAAAGGAGCCACTTCAATTACGCCTCGTTCCATCAAATTGCGAATTTTTTCAGCCTCAATTAATTCATATAACGCATCATATAACGGGCGCAAAAAAGGGTCAATTTTTTGCTGCAAGTCTCCTGGTAAAAAGCCCAACTTTTCACCCGCTTCCACCGCAGGTCGTGTTAAAATTAGACGTTCGTATTGATTAGCTAGTAAGGCTTGAGCCGCAATAACCACCGCTAAAAACGTTTTACCCGTCCCGGCTGGTCCAATACAAAACGTCAGATCGTGGTTGAGTACCGCTTTAACATACTGTCGCTGGCGAAAGGTTTTAGCCCGAATTACTTCACCCCGACGAGTACGCGCTAAGATATCTTTCTGTAAGTCCTCTAGTTCATCCTGGCGGTGAGTATCAAAGGCATGGCAAGCTGTCATAATATCCGTTTCTGTAATCGTCTTGCCCTCCTGCCAGAAAGTTTTTAGCGATCGCACCAACCACGACACCCGTTCAACTTGTTTAGCTGTACCCGAAATATACAATTCTTGCCCCCGCAACACCAGACTCGCACCCGTTTGTCGGGACAGAACTTTGAGGTTATCCTCCCGATCTCCAGCGAGTGCGATCGCGCTCTCGTTACTCGGTAACTCTATAATTTGGGATGTTTCACTCAAGGGGTGTTAGTTGTTGGTTGTTGGTTGTTGGTTGTTGGTTGTTGGTTGTTGGTTGTTGGTTGTTGGTTGTTGGTTGTTGGTTGGTG
>DNGI01000314.1 GCA_003486645.1 Cyanobacteria bacterium UBA11370
CTCACCCTCTCACCCCCTCACCTCACTCCCGATTAAAGCCGCGCGATCGCGCCATGCTAAAACCGTAAAAGCGACTAACGTGCCAAGTAAAGCCGCACCAACCGCTTGATGGGTAACGGTTAGGGGTTCGACTTGCAGGTGTAACCAGAATGTCGCCACACCCAAGATTATCTGTAAAACCACTAATCCTGCCGCACTATTCGCTAATTGCCGCAAGGTGGGATGTAAAGCTGGGGTGCGCCATGCCATCCATACGAGTGTTAATGTTGCTAGCGTTGCTGGGACTACACCCGCAATGTGGCTATTCATGACGGTACACAATTGAGATGCCCCAAAACATTGATGTAATGCCCAACGGGAAGCCACTAACCCACCCACTAAACTTTGTAGGTACACTAAAATCGCGGCGGTTAAACCGATCCAGGGTAACTTCCCGACTGCCCCTGTCCCTTTATAAGGCAGGAGTGCTGTGCCAATCACCAGTAACGTACTGAAAAATAGCAGCGCTGTCCCTAGATGGGCAGTGACAATATCAAACCGCAAAAGTTCAGTAACCGTCAGTCCCCCCAAAACACCTTGAAACACAATTAAGACTAACGCAAAGGTGGCTGCCCAAGGCAACCAGTTGGGTAAAGAGTGTCGAGCCCACCAACACCAAACCGCTAAGGCGATCGCACTCAACCCAATTAACCCCGCATCAAGTCGGTGAAACCACTCTAAAAATACCTGAAGATTCATCTGCTGACTTGGCACTAACTGACCATAACACAATGGCCAATCGGGACAAGCCAAACCCGCATTCATCACCCGCGTCGCACTCCCCACCGCCATTAACAGGAGGGTAGCGATCGCTATTTTCCAAACCAGGCGACGGATGCGATCCTGAGATTGGGAAAGATCTTTAGGGGTAACACCATGTCCATGAAAGACTGATTCAGCCATAGTACCAATTCCCAACTAACTGTATCAAACCGATACCAAAATGCTAACAATTGCTAACATTTCTTCCTCCTTCAACCTGGGGATGACGGCATCCTTCCAGTCCAGAGGCGATCACGGTCGATCTGACCGCTAATTCTAAATTGAGCGAGGCATTTAAATCTCTATCGGACTGAAACCCACACTCCGAACAGCAGTAAGTTCGTTCAGCTAAAGACAATGATTCTTTTACTGTTAAACAGTTAGAACAACGTTTACTACTGGGAAAGAACCTGTCAACTACAACCAACTTACTTCCGTACAGCTCACATTTATATTCTAGTTGCCGACGAAACTCGTAAAATCCCCTATCCGCGATCGCTTTAGCTAGCTTATGATTCGCCAGCATCCCAGATACATTCAAATCCTCTATCCCGATAACAGCGTGGTTCTGACTGATATAGGTTGTGATTTTGTGCAACGTATCCTTGCGGATGTTGGCTATTTTTCTGTGCAGCCTAGCTACCTTGAGTTGAGCTTTCTTGTAGTTTGAAGAATGGGGTTGTTTATGACGGTTAAGCCCTTGAAGACGAGCGAGTTTCTTCTCGTATTCAATGTAGGCTCTAACACCATCAAACACTTCTCCTGTCGAGAGTGTAGCCAGATGGTTGATGCCCAAATCCACTCCAACCACATCGACTTTTTTCTGAGTTGGTTTCGGTTCAACTTCAATTTTGAACGAAATGAACCAACGGTCAGCCGTCCTAGAGATCGTCACAGAAGAAGGTTTTATTCCCTGTGGCAGTCGCTCATAGGTTTTTATCCAGCCAATGACCGGAACTTTAATCTTTCTAGGGTCAACTGTTATGCTGCCATCTAATGTAAACGAATCTCCTCTGCCTTTTTTCTTAAACCGGGGAAAACCTCCTTTCTTTGAGAAAAATCGCTTAAACGCATCAGCTAGGTGTCTCAACGCATACTGTGGAGCGCACTTGGACACTTCGTAATACCACTCAAATCGAGGCTTCACTAAGGCAACCAGCCATTTATGTAAGTCGATTGCCGTAGGAAACTTGATTTTCTCTTCTGGGCGATGCGAGTTGTTGTCCAAGATTTGCTGACACAATCCCAATGCCCAGTTGTACGCATGACGAGCAGTACCAGCGTGTTTAGCCAGTAGTAGTCGTTGAGAAGAATTAACTTTGAGTTCGGTCTTGAATGCCATTATCATGAGTAAATAATACCATAAATTTTACTCATGGACAAAGAAACCAAGCGGCTTAACATCAACCTCCCAGTGTCAGAAATGGAGATACTAGACACTTACTGCAAACAGAATAAGCGCAACAAGACTGATTTAATTCGTGAGTATATTCGCTCACTAGAGAAGAAGTTAAGGAAACGTGATTGATTGTGAGCAAATGGTAGACAAACTACAACTGTTAATTAGCCCTGAGTTAAACTTCTTGGAGAAGTCGGGTAAAAGGTTTGTAATTTTCTCTTCCCCACTCCCCACTCCCCACTCCCCACTCTTGACGATTCTGCACTAATCGTCCAATAACTTTAGATATTTTTCAGATTGGTATATACCTTGATACAAATCTTATATTAAATTAAATTAAATTTATATTTATTAATTTTTTGGCAACTCAACCAGGACAGTATCTCAATGATGATTTCCCTTATCCCCTCATCTCTTGGTCTGTTGAGCCTCCTCCACGATCCCAAAACGAATCTGAAAAAATCTATGAAGATTCACTTTTAGGACACACCGAACTCTTGACCTGCTTTACATTGGTAAACGGAACATAAGGAGTTCTCACTCCCCACGCTCCGCTCCCTGATATTTTGTGAAGTTTTGTAACAAAAACCGTCAACGCGCTAACCGTGAACATTCCAAGTAACATTGCGACTCTAATTGCAGGCATTGCCCTAACCTTAGTCAGTCTGTGGTACGGTCAAAACCACGGACTCATGCCAGTCGCCGCCTCTGAGGAAGCGACTCAGGTAGATGGGATATTCCGTTTAATGATGACTGTCTCCACTGGTTTATTTTTGCTGATTCAAGGCGTGCTAATCATTTCGCTGATCAGATTTCGCCGCCGTAAAGACGACCAAACCGACGGTCCACCGATTGATGGCAATATACCGTTAGAAATTCTGTGGACAGCGCTCCCCGCTGTTATCATCATGATCCTCGCTGTCTATAGCTTTGAGGTCTACAATAACATGGGTGGACTCGATCCCATGGCATCTCACGACCACTCCCACCCACAGATGGCGCACGCTCATAAAACCCCATCGTCCAATCGAGAAGCCGATAAAAGTCTGATTGCCTTTGATCCGGGTCAGGATGCGATCGCCCTCGGTTTAGGTGCGTCTCCAGATAAAGAAGGTCAAAATCCAGCCCTAACGGTTAATGTTATGGGTTTACAATATGCCTGGATTTTTAGCTACCCCGATACAGGTATATCCTCTGGAGAATTGCATATCCCTATTGGGCAAGAAGTCCAGCTTAACATTGCGGCTCAAGATGTTTTGCACGCCTTCTGGCTACCCGAATTTCGGATTAAGCAAGATGCTATCCCCGGACGAGATTCTCAATTACGCTTTACAGCCAGTAAAGTGGGTCAATACCCAATCATTTGTGCTGAACTTTGTGGCGCTTACCACGGCGCGATGAAAACCCAGCTTTTTGTTCATACTCCAGAAGAGTATCAGGCATGGGTTGAACAGAATCAAATTGCTAGTGCTGAGGGTGTTCAAGACACAGTAGCGCTAAATCCGGCTGAACGATCAGACGATGAGTTTTTAGCTCCTTATGCTGAACAAATCGGGATTGATTCTAACATCATCAAGCAGCTCGATGTCTCACACCATCCTGCCACTCACTCAATAGCGATTAGCAATTAGCGTTAAAGCGGTTTCGGCGATCGCTCTAGTACCAAAAGGCAGAGGGCAGAAGGTAGAAAGGCTTATTTTTTCTACTATTGGCTCCGTTGTTAACGGGTCACTTATTTCCGCCATGCTGTACTAGGCTTGATCACTCCCAAATCTTTGCATCCAAACATTCAAAATTCCATGACGACTCAAGCAGAAAATATCGAATCCGTCAAGGCTTCTGGTCATATTTCCGAACCACGACAGCGGCAATGGCGAGATTATTTTACGTTTAATACTGACCATAAGGTGATTGGCATTCAATACCTAGTCACCTCGTTTTTGTTCTATTTAATTGGTGGCGCACTAGCAGCCATGATTCGGACTGAATTAGCCACACCAGAACCGGATTTTGTCAGTCCAGAAGTTTATAACCGACTGTTTACCATGCACGGGACAATCATGATTTTCCTGTGGATTGTTCCGGCGGGTGCTGCCTTTGCCAACTACCTGATCCCCTTAATGGTGGGAGCAGATGATATGGCATTTCCGCGACTGAATGCAGTAGCCTTTTGGATCACACCTCCAGGCGGGTTACTGTTATTAAGTAGCTTTTTCTTTGGTGCGCCTGAATCCGGTTGGACTTCTTACCCACCGTTGAGCTTAGTTAGTAGCCAAGTCGGTGAGGGAATTTGGATTTTTAGTCTGCTGCTAATCGGAACGTCTTCTATTTTGGGGGCGGTTAATTTTCTCACCACTATTTTAAAGATGCGGATACCCAGCATGGGGATAAATCAAATGCCCTTATTTTGTTGGGCGATGATTGCCACATCCGCTCTCATTCTGCTGTCTACTCCAGTTCTGGCATCAGCACTAATTCTGCTTTCATTTGACTTAATTATTGGCACCAACTTCTTTAATCCAGCAGGAGGAGGCGATCCAATTGTTTACCAACATATGTTTTGGTTTTACTCCCATCCGGCAGTTTATATTATGATTCTGCCGTTTTTTGGGGTGATTTCAGAAGTGCTGCCTGTCCATGCTCGTAAGCCAATTTTTGGATATCGCGCGATCGCCTATTCAAGTCTGGCAATTAGTTTTTTGGGCTTAATTGTTTGGGCACACCATATGTTTACCAGTGGAACTCCAGGCTGGTTACGGATGTTTTTCATGGTGGCAACGATGATTATTGCTGTACCCACTGGAATTAAAGTTTTTAGTTGGTGTGCCACTCTTTGGGGCGGCAAAATTAATCTAAATAGCGCCATGATCTTTGGCATGGGGTTTATTTCTGCCTTTGTGATCGGGGGGTTGAGCGGCATTATGGTGTCGTCGGTACCGTTTGATATTCACGTCCATGACACCTACTTTATTGTGGCTCATATGCACTACGTTCTGTTTGGAGGTAGTGTCTTAGGTATCTTTGCTGGGTTCTATCATTGGTTCCCGAAAATGACAGGGCGGATGCTTAACGAAACGTGGGGAAGAATTCACTTTGTCCTAACATTTGTTGGTTTGAATCTGACGTTTTTACCCATGCACGAATTGGGTTTGTTAGGCATGAATCGCCGAGTGGCTCTGTATGATCCACAATTTCAAGATTTGAACGTCCTCTGCACAGTTGGTTCGTATATTCTGGCTGTTTCTACGTTCCCCTTTATCATTAATGTACTTTGGAGTTTAGTACGGGGTGCTAAAGCCGGACGTAATCCTTGGAGGGCGCTTACTCTAGAGTGGCAAACTACTTCTCCTCCAGCCATTGAGAACTTTGAAGAGGAACCGATTTTGTGGTCAGAACCCTATGACTACGGCGTAGATAGTCATCGCTTTGATAGCGACCAACCCATTGAAGAAATACTGGCTGAAGTGAAAGCTGATGTTGGGTAATTTGTTGGTTATTTGTTGTTTGTTGCTTGTTGTTGGTTGTTAGTTAGGAGTAAAAAATAAAAACAACGGCTAACAAACGATGGAGAATAGACAACAAATAACGAATAACGAACAACTAACAACCAAAAACCAATAACCAACAACCAAAAAACGAGTTTATGCAAAGTTCAACCATCGATCCATCTAAAACTGCCCTAAACTATCATCACGAAGTTGAAGCGACGGATCATCACAAGGCGCATCCTGATTTGCGGATGTTTGGGGTAGTTGTATTTCTAATTGCCGAGAGTATGATTTTTCTCGGTTTGTTTGGGGCTTTTTTGATTTACAAATCAACCCTACCGGCTTGGCCTCCCGAAGGAACACCAGAGTTAGAATTATTGCTACCTGGGGTTAATACCATCAATCTGATTGCTAGCAGTTTTGTGATGCACAGAGGTCAAAGTGCAATTAAGAAAAATGATGAATCAGGCTTACGACTCTGGTTTGGCATCACGGCGCTTATGGGTGCCCTTTTCTTAGTTGGACAGGTTTATGAGTATGGTCATCTGGGATTTGGGTTGACAACCAATTTATTTACCAGTTGCTTCTTTGTTTTGACAGGGTTCCACGGCTTACACGTTACTGTGGGTCTATTGCTAATTTTGACTGTACTGGGGCGATCGCTCAAACCTAAACACTATTCTGGTGAAAAACACTTTGGTGTAGAAGCGGCAGAACTTTATTGGCACTTTGTTGATGTAGTGTGGATTATTCTGTTCACATTGGTTTATTTACTTTAAGGACTTTTCTCCTTTTCGTTAATATCAAGCCTCCATCTGGGGGCTTTTTTTATAGTTCTACAATTGACTGAAGTGAATACTTCACGGAGTTATAGATAGTGCTAATAGCTAATAGGTAATAGCTAATGGCTAATTGCTCATACCAAATCCGGTTAATACACCCTCTTTAATTAGATTTGCCAAAATCTACGTAGAGACGTTGCATTGCAACGTCTCTACCATTGATCCTAAAAAAGGATTTTTAAACCGGATTTGGTATCATTATTCAAAAGCGGTTAATTGTTACCCATCGAACTTTCATGATTCCTGACTCCTGACTTGTGAATTCTTACCTGTATTCTTCCAATGCCTGACACAAGGAGCTAAAGTAATTAAGTCTTCAATATTCCGTTGCATGGTCATGCAAATAGTATCTAAAGGTAGGTCATTCGCATCATAACCAAAGGGATTTTCAATTTCAATACCGATTTCTTCAATACCTAATAAGGTGAAACTTACTAAACTAACTATCAAAGCTGTCCACCAGGTAAAGTCTTTTACAATTTCAAAGGGAAGGGTTAGGCAATAAATCAATAATAACTGTTTAAGATGAATGGCATAGGCTAAGGGAATTGGCGTTTTTAAAATCCTTTCACAACCCCCTAATACATCAACCATTTCATCCAGCAATTTAAGCATTGCAGTAAGCTGATAGGTGTTGAGACAGCCCCGTTCGTGTTGTTGCTGGAGATAATCGCCAATCCAAAAGGCAATTTCTAGAGGTGGGTGGTTCATCGTCTTTAGTTTTTCATAACAATCGACTGGAACTAATGCCTCTAATTCAGCATTCAAAGGTTCTGACCTCAGATGTAACTTCGTAGCAACAGCAAAGGCTACTAATAAACGCAATGTAGCAATTTTATTGGTTCTATCTTCTGGTGTATTTTCGGCGATCGCTCCCCAAATTTGACGAGCAAAGTTGCGAACTGTATTGATTAAATTTCCCCACAGTTTGCGACCCTCCCAAAATCGCTCATAAGCAGTATTGGTTCTGAAAACTAACAGTAATCCCAAGACAATACTCGGTACAATTCCACTCAAACGTGACCAAGCTATAGAAGGATGATAGTGATAAAGTATCGAAATCAGAAGACCAAATCCCCCGCAAAAAATGACTCTTGGTAAAATGCCTGGTATAACTGAGCCTTGCCATTGTAAAGCGACTTGAAACCAAGTCCATTTTTTCCAATTCGTACTATTATTTCCAAATTTAATATTAGGCATTTTAATCCGCACGCCATGACAAAATTGACAAGCTGCTTTGGTATTTAATAAAATATACCCTGCTCACGAACATCAAGAAACTATCGGTTCAGTTGCGTGAGCCGAATCGGGGGCATGAAATGGAGAAAAACAGCTAATTTGGATGACTAATCGGTAGCAGACTCAAGCTCTAGATATCTTTACGGGTGAAGAGAATTTTATAGCATTTTTCAGAGTCATGAGATATAGTTTTTCGCTTCCCTTTTGGCCTCCCCTGATGCAAGAGGTTTAATATCAAGCTTACTCCTAACACCTCCCCATCCCCCATCCTGGCTTTAGTAATACAGCGTAATATGAAGATCTGTAAATTTACAACTGTTCCTGTGTATAAAAGCCTGTATGATAGATCTATAGCCCAACTGTATTACAACAGCCTCAAGGGTTTTTTTAATTCGCTGTTGTGGCAGTTTCCTCTGTTAGCTACAGGTATAACCCTGGTTGAGAGATAGTTAACAGAGGGTGGGTATTCTAAGGGTGTATCTACTACTCAGGCTCTTATACTCAGACTCTCATACTCAAGGTCTTAAGAATTCCTGCCTAATCGCAGGTCTTTCAAAGACAGTCGGTAATACAATGGACTTAGGGAAAGCCACCTTCCAAACCCTTGCTCCGAGGGAAACAGATAGGTCAAGTCAAAAGCCACCAATCAGAAGTTGCACGAAAGCTCTCGTAAGAGAATTCCCGCTTCTCTGGGAATATCAGACCTTTTAATTGGGTTTTTAACGCGCCTTTTAACGGGTCTTTTAATTGGGCGGTGGAGAAGATAAGCTCGTAGAAGCCCCATTAATTATATCATAACTGGATTGAGACTGTAGTTCTCAAAGAAAGTTAGTGAGCAACAGATAGCGACTCAGTATTAATGAACCAGGTTTGAAATAATGCTAGTCGTAATTGGGAGCGCTCGCTAAACAAAAGCAACGCACGGGTTTAGGAGAATTGGCAAACGACGCTCAAACCGAAAACGCTAGACGTTTGCAAAAGCAGAGTCTGGTGTTGATGAAGCTGGCTCAACCTCAGACTCTCAACAGTAGAGATTTCAAAGCCGTACTTCAGGAAATTAGCGAAGCGGCGGCTGATGCTTTGGAGGTAGGGCGAGTAACCGTTTGGTTATACAACGAGGACTGCACGAAGCTCGATACGATTGATTTATCTCAAGTTTTTGCACGTTACCCCTGTCAGAGTCAAAGGGAAGCAGAGGAGAAGAGTTTTGCACCTCCAATTACCCCATCCCCCCATGCTTCTACACGGTTAGATACCCCGATATGGCTGAGTAATCGGATGGTTGGCGTAGTGAGTTACGAACAAATTGAACCTGACATTAGAGAGTGGACGAATCAGGATGAAAATTTTGGCAGGGCGATCGCTAATTTAATTGCTCTTAAGCTAGAACTGTGTCATTGTGAACAAGCTACCGCCGCACTAGCTGAGAGTGAAGCGTCTTACCGATTATTAGTCGAAAATTCCAGCGATCTGATTTCCCGACATACAGCCGATGGGACTTATGTCTATGCTTCCCCAGCTTGCCAGACTCTGTTAGGATACGAACCGGATGAGTTAGTTGGGCATTCTCTCTACAAATTCTTGCATCCTCAAGACGCGGTAGCGATTGAAAAGGCTCACGCGAATCTGCTCAATGTGCCAGAAATTCAGCCCGTCAGTTACCGTATCCGCCGTCAGGATGGGGAATATATCTGGTTTGAAAGTACGATGAAACCCATTCCCGATCCGGATACCGGGAGTGTAGCAGAAATTTTTATGGTTTCGCGGGATATTACCAAGCGCAAGTTAGGTGAGAAACCCTTGGCTAAAACCAACCCGGATCGCTTCAACCTTCACCATCTTACGGCGGGAAAACCACTTGGGACTAAATTACTGGATCGCTCTAGTTTAGCGCGTCGTCTCCCTGGCTTACCGAACACCGCACCACCCCCAACCCGTAGCCGTATTTCTACCTTAGCCGCTGTTGTGGAAGATCGACTGATCGGTGTGATGACCTTGTTAGGGAATCAACCCCTAACGTCTGAATCCCGCCGTACCTTCGGTTGGGTGGCGAATGCGATCGCTGTCGCTATTGATCAATATTGGGCGCGGGCAGAATTTTTGAGTCGTCGAGAATCTCTGCTGTTTGGGTTAGCCAATCAAATTCGTGAGTCCCTAGAACTCCATACCATCCTGGAAACCGCTGTGGAGTCCATCCGTAGCCTCTTAAAGATTGACCGTTGCCAATTTTTGTGGTATAGACCTCATGAACAAGACCCCTATTGGGAGGTGGTGAAAGAAGCTAGAGATCCCAAATTACCTAGCCGTATTGGTCAGTATGCCAAAGATCAGATGGAACCGTTGGTCAAGCGGCTTTTAAACGGACAAATCATCCAAGTTGATGAAGTTGAAACGTGCAGTGACTCGGCTTTAGAACAATTTTTAAGTGGATTAGGCTATACCTCTCTGTTGTGCATCCCCATTCAAACCCGTACTGGAGAAATTGGCGCAATTAGCTGCGGTCACGGTACGGGAGTGCGTCCGTGGGATAATAGTGAAGTGGAACTCTTGCAAGCGGTAGTTGCTCAATTAGCGATCGCACTGGATCAAGCCGAACTCTACGCCAAAGCACGTCAAACCGCCGAAATTGCCCAAGCCCAAGCCCAAGAACTCGAAGGTGCCCTTAACCAGCTTAAAGCAGCCCAAGCCCAACTGGTGCAAAGTGAAAAAATGTCGAGCTTAGGGCAATTAGTAGCAGGTGTTGCTCATGAGTTGAACAATCCGGTTAACTTTATTCACAACAATCTGGCTTACGCCAGTGCTTACATTTATGACCTGCTGACCTTAGTTCATCTCTACCAAGACCATTACCCCAATCCCGCACCTCCAGTTGCCGAGCAAGCTGAACTGATTGATATCAATTTTATCACCGATGACCTGCCTAAACTTCTACGTTCCATGCAGCGGGGTACAGATCGGATTAGTTCAATTGTGAATAGTTTGCGGAATTTTGCACGATTGGACGAAGCAGAAATGAAGTCCGTTGACTTGAATAAAGGGATTGAAAGTACATTATTACTCCTGCAACATCGGTTAAAACCCAAAGGCGTACAGTCCGAAATTCAAATATTTAAAGAGTATGGGAATTTACCCAAGGTTGATTGCTATCCAGGACAGCTTAATCAAGTTTTTATCAATATTATTAGTAATGCCATTGATGCTTTGGAACAATCGGCGACTGGAACTCCCCAAAACCCCTCACCCAGAATTACAATTCGCACTAAATTAATTGATCGTTCTGAGTATCCTCAAGAGTCGCTATGTTATCTTACAGAACCCCATCCTAACCAAAACATAGACTTAAACTTACTCACTCAACACCATTCTCAAAGTGTTGTTATTCAAATTGCCGATAATGGCGCAGGCATGACTGAATCTGTAAAAGCACGGCTATTTGATCCGTTCTTTTCAACTAAACCTGTGGGACAAGGTACGGGTTTAGGATTGTCGATTTGCTATCAAATAGTTGTCGAACATCATCATGGTATTTTGAATTGTACCTCTGCGCCTGGGGAAGGGACTGAATTTTGGATCGAGATTCCGATTCAGCAGATGGGAAGTTAGATTTTGGATTTTGGATTTTGGATTTTGGATTTTGTAGAGACGTTGCATTGCAACGTCTCTACAGGGTTTCGGTTTCTGCCTTCTAAAACCACCAGGGATTGGGAACTGATTCAGTTTGGATTAAAAATACTTTTTTCCGCATAAATCGTTTGAGTGCAGCGAGTCCCATCCGCGATCCTCCCATACCCGAAAACTTAAAGGCATTTTTCTCAGCTTCATGCACAACAGCCGTTAACGTAGCATCATTAATACTAATAGCACCAGCTTCTAGACGTTGAGCAATTTTGAGGGCTTCCGTTTCAGACTCTGCAAACACTGCCGCACTCAATCCATAGATACTATCATTCGCTAATTGTACAGCTTCCTCAACCGTAGAAAATGACATTATCGGCATAATAGGACCAAACGTTTCCTCTGTCATCACCTTCATAGAATGGTTGACATGAGTCAGAATGGTAGGACGACACCATAACCCCCCATCTAATTCTTGAATCCCACCGCCACAACAAACCACTGCACCATTTTGTACAGCATCTTGGATATGTTCAGTAATAATTGCTGCTTGTTTTTCAGCAATAATGGGTCCAATTTCTCCATCTTCAACCGTAGGATAAGCAAAATGAAGCTGTTGTGCCTTTTCTACTAATTGTTCCACAAAGCGATCGCACACTGATTCTGCTACATAAATCCGTTCAATTGACACACACGATTGTCCACTATTAAAAACTGAACCCCATAAAATTGCCGAGGTTGCTAAGTCTAAACCCGCTGATTCTAATACAATTGCCGGATCTTTTCCTCCCAATTCTAAAAATGCCGGAATAAAACGTCTTGCGGCTTCCTCTGCTACTTGTTGACCTGTTTCAACACTCCCCGTAAAGCAGATTAGATCCACGCAATCAACTAACGTTGCACCTGTCTCGGCTGTTCCCTCAAAATAGGCTAAGACTTCTCGCAATGCAGGTACTGAGTCAATCGTTTCTACTAAAGGTTGAATGAATCGAGGAGCAATTTCACTCGGTTTTACCACAACAGCACACCCAGCTAACAAAGCAGGTATAGTATCCGTTGTAGAGAGTAACAAGGGAAAATTCCAGGGACTAATGACTCCAACTAAGGAATAAGGAACCCATTCATTTTGCATATGAATAAAGGGAATTGCTGTCGTTTTTTCTTTCTCTGGTAACAACAATTCCTCCGCTAATTCACACCAGCGATCAATGCTAAAGATGAGTGAGTCAACTTCCTGAACCGACACAAAAAATCTTCCTGTATCAGTAACTAACGCCTCAATTAGCTCATCCTTGTGAGAAAATAGGGCTTCCTTCCACTGTTGGAGTGCTTCAATTCGCTGAGTTAAACCTCCTAGATGCCAATCAATCTGTGCCTCTCGTAAGCGACTACATTGAATACCAAGTTGCTCTGGTGTGGGTGGCATAATCCAATAATCCACTTGTCCAGTGCGAGGATTGCGAATCCCATAACCATTGTCCATCAAGTTCCTACAAATCGACAAGTTTAAGGTATCGTTGTTTGTTGTTGGTTGTTTGTTGTTGGTTGTTTGTTGTTGGTTGTTGTTTGGTGGTTGTTATTTATTATTTATTCTTCGTTGTTTTTCTAGTAACCACTGAGTACTGATTTCTGACAACTAACAACTAACGACTAACAACTAACAACAAACAACCAACAACCAACAACTAACTAAAGTAACCAACTACTTTTGGCAAAATCAGCAGGCTTGTCGCTTTCTTTTTGTACGGGTCTTCCTAACTGTCGAACTGGACTCTGAGTTGGTGTTTCTTTGACAGATTCGTTTCCTTTTTTTAGTAGCTCAATTTCTTTGGTTAGTTTTTCATTGGCTTGTGCCAGTTGTACAGCAGCATTTTTAGCTTGCTCAAACTCTGTTTTTAACTTATCAATTTTCTCTAACTCTTTTTGTAGTTTCTCGAATGATTCTTTTTGGTGTTGCAAATCGCTTTGTAAATTTGTAACTTGTTCTTGTAACGAGCTTTCTTTTGTTTTTGCTTCCTCTAGAGCATCTTTCAACTCAGCTAATGTTGTTTCCCGCTGCTGTGCTTCTTCTAAAGCCGCTTTCAATTGAGTGACAGTTTCTTCTAATTCAGCCTTTGTCGCCGTTGATGGTTTAGCATTGGCTCTAGTTCGTGTATTCATAACCGATTCCTCTATTGCTTCAGTATCCTGTTCTAAAACCTGTTCTGGTGTCGTTTCTTGAACAGTTTCACCTTCAGGTTCTGGTGATTTGTCCACCTCTTCTCGTAATAAGTCTGTTAAACGTTTTTTAACCATTAATCTGTTTCCCCTTTAGTTTAGCGATCGCTAGCCTTCAAATACTCACCCAAATAAAATTTCTGATCTTGAATTTTGTTAGCCTAGCCCATTTTGAATTTTGAATTTTGAATTACTTCCCTTTCCCAATCACGTTGTAGTTCATCTGCCACACGACAGTAATCTGCTTTAGCTTCACGAGCATTTTCTCCTCGCCATCGCGTAATTGGAACCCCTTGAAGTGCAGCGCGTTCGTGAGCCTTGTAAGATCGAACAAACGCATGAAATACCGGAACACCCAATTCCTGAAGGGTACTTTGCGCCTCCAATGCTTCCCTGAGACTACGAGAATCTACCCGCGTCAGCAACACCCGATGAGTCGTTCCCACAGGCGCGATCGCTTTTCGGACTGTTTCGAGTAATACAGCCAAGTCCATTGGTGCAGGGGGTGTAGGTAAAACGATATAATCTGCGATCGCCGCCACTGCTGCTAAAGCATCGGAGTGTAGCGCTGGAGGCGTATCTACCACAGCTAACTCATACCCTTTAATTTTCCGTAAACGACTCAAAAGCTTTGGATTGGTTTCTTGAGCAACATCAAAACCCATCACCCCCTCACCCCGTTCAGTCCACCAGGTTGCCGAACCTTGCGGATCAGCATCCACCAGCAGGACAGGTTGTTTATCCGACAGCGCGGCGGCTAAATTAATTGAGGTAGTGGTTTTCCCAACGCCTCCCTTACCATTAATAATTGCGATGATGCTTGGCACGATAGATCCGTCAGCTAGAGGTGCTGATTGATAAACAGCGAATAGCTTACTTGAATGCTCGGTTTATGACTGTGGTAACTATAATCTACCTCTATTGATTAGAATGCCAGTCTATGGAAACAAAAGCAAGAGCTAGAAGTCAGGAGTCAGGAGTCAGGAGTTAGGAGTCAGAAGTTAGGAGTCAGGAATCCAGTGAAATACAAAACCTTTTACAAAACATCACACTACAATAAAACTATCCGCTACATCCGCTACCCCATCCGTTGCCACTAGGCTTCAATTTTGGCGATCGCATCTTCTGGCGATAACTCCCCCTCAACCACTGCTTTAATTCCAGGCAGGTATTCATCCATCATTGTTACGTTGGCGTAAACCAACTGCCTAATTAATGCTGATGTGAGTCTGTCTCCTTCTACATCAATACTGGTTTTGTAGCGAATTTCGCCGTCGGTGAAATCTAATTCAAAGTTGCCGATAATCATGCCATAATTAGCTCTGGCTATAAATTCTCCTACAGCCCGACGCTTGGGTTTTGGTACTTTGATGGGGCAAATCGAATAAAAAGCGAATTGTTTCTGTTCTTCTCTAGCTTTGGCATAACACTGCCATCTCCCATTGTCTCCCTCAAAAGCGAGGTTTAAAGATAGTTCTCCTTGAATTTTAGTAAAAGCCCAATCATCTTCTGTAAAAAAGTTGACTATCGCCTGAAAAATTGGCGGTGTTGCCGTAGGATTTTTAGATCTTGATTCTGAATGGTATTCGGTTAGTTCTTGAAATAAGTTGGATACTGCCTCCAGAGTTTCAGTGGCTAATTCTTTTGTCGTTGCACTGAGACTACCACTGACTAAATCTTTGAAGAAGTTGGTGAGGCTTTCCGATAGATTTTCACTGGAAAGTCCTTCTCCTGAAAGTGCTGTTGGATTAACATAAGACCAAAATGTTTGGTAGCCTGTTTCACCCGATTTCTGTTGTTGTTTAACGGATAAGGCTAACCAACTTTCAGTAGAGAGTAGGGAGTATGGGGATTTGGGATTTTCAGGTAGTTCGTTAGTTTTTCGTGTTCCTGATTTTTCGTTAGTAGATTCGGATAGTAATTCAGGTTGTTGTTGACTGAGGTTTAAAAGGTAGGCGGCTGCTTCATCAGCGTTGCTGGCATTTTCTAGGAGGAGGGGAAGTAAGTCAGGTTTGAGAATAGTTTCGATTTGGATATTAGATGAGGGTTGGAAGTCGCCAGCGGAGAGTAAACCACGTATTTCGGGTTTGAGGTTGAATAAGGCTTCGGTGTCGATGCGTTTGTAGAGTTCGGGGGTTACGCTGAAGGTGAGGTGACAGTTGATGATTTCCTCATCTTGTTGGGTTAGGGATAGAGTGAAAGTGTGAACAGTTAGGGAAGATTGAGAGGTGTCGCGTAGGGTTAACTCTCCTTCTAATTGCAATTGGAAATGTTCAATAGTATTACTCATCTTGAGCAAGAGTTTTTGGTGAATTGTCAGTTAATTTTGGTCAGACATTCGGGAAATTGTAGGTTTTTATCTGCTCAAATAAGATCCATTTATTCTGACAAATCCAGTCCAGCTTCACTTAATTTTTCATTCATTTCAGGAATATACCATTCGTTACTATCTACTCTAGTTAAAACTCCTAAAATATACTCACTTATATCAATTACTTTGTCACCCCAAGGTATTTTTATATTCTCAGGAACATCACCTGTTAATCTATAATTCCTTATCTGTCTTTCTGGTAAATCAGGATAGTAATTTAACGTAATCCACATTCCCAAAATTTCTGTCTCTAAAGCTTCATCACCTTCAAACTCATCAGCTTCTGATTGAGTAAAAATGCAATTTAAAGCCTTGCTGACTCGTAAACCTATTTCTTCAAGATTGGCTGTATCATTTATCCTAATTTGAAAATTTACTTGGGTATTCATAATAATTATTCTTCCTTACAATTATTTTATTTTTGGGTCTTTAATAATTAAAGGATTGCCTATAGACGCATCTTGGTCAATGTTTCCTGCAAGTTTTTGATCTCTTTTAATAGAAGAGCTGACATTTTCATCAGTACGAATAAAAACATTAAATCGAAACATCTCTTCTCCAACATCTCTGTTGCCTGATATTTGAGCTAGTTCTTTACGCATATCCCAGATTATTTCATTAAATCCTGGTATCTTACTTTTTGATCCTACTATCTCTCCTGGTTTACGGACTACAGCACCGTTTTGCAGTGCTTGCCTATACAGTGCATCACTCTTGACATAAGCATCAATGTCAAAATCTGTTGGATTAAACACATAAGGTTCCCCAGAAGGTGAACGTTTTTTAGGATTCAGCTTAACACCTGATGCTAAACTTCCCTTAACATGAACTTCTGCCTTTGAATCTAAAGCTTGGAATCTAGGAATGAATTGTTGCATTTTGCTTTGTACTTCTTCTTGCTTAGCTTTCCAGGCTTTTTCCCAGTCTTCATTTGCCTGTGATAGAGTTATGTCGGGAGTTTTATTTTCAGGGTTAACCTTGCCTTCTACATGATATGTAGTATCGCCAGTCTTCACTAATTCAAGTGAAGTAAGTTTATACGCCGATTGAATGGCAGGCAATTTTGCCTTGATGCTATCAGGCGTGGCATCGCTTTCTCGCATTAGTTGAGTTGACTTGTTCAAAGCTTTACCAAGGTCAGCTTCCTTCTCTTCTTTCGTCCGCTCATCGGGTTCACCTTCCTCACCCTCCTTATCCTTACCTTTCTTACCCTTATTCCCCTTAAACAAACTCTTCGCCTTCTGAAGAACCTTATCAATAGCCTGATCAATCCGATCGCGCACCTTCTTAACAATATCCTGCACCTTCTTCGCCAAGTCACCAATACCCAGCAACGAAGCCAAGAACCCAATCGCCACAGGCAACGACTTCGCTAGTGCATTCTCTACCAACTTCGCCGCACCACCCACAGCACCAGAAGCGATTTGCACCACCGCATCAGTAATCGCATTCACCAGTTCCATCACCTGGCTACCCTGGTTAATAAAGAACATCACGATGTCATAAATCGCCATCGCCGCCTTCACAAATGCTGAAGCCGGATTCAACAAACCAATAATCCATTTCACCCCAGCGGTAATTACCTGGGTGATCAGCATACTCTTAATTTCTTCAATTACCGTCTCCTTCAAGTCACCAAACTGTTCTTGAACCTGCTCCCACAGTCCCATCGGTCCTTTATTAGCAATAATCTGGAATATCTCAACCGTTTGCTCCATCCCAGCAACTACAGGTTCAGTGAACATTTTCACTGCCTTAGAACGGATATAATCCCAAGTCAGCCCTAGTATCTGTGTTACCAAACTGAAGATACCTTGGAGGCTAAAAATATCATCTGGTAATTGAATACCCAATCCTCCCATCGCACCCGTCAGCCAACCAATTAGACCCGTTTGCAAGTGGGTCATAATGTTAGTAACAAAGTTATCTAAACCTTGGCGAATCCCACTGATCAGATTACCCAAGAAACCAATCGGGTCTAATATAATCTTGTCGAGCGCGCTAGCTGCTTTAGCCAACACGCCCATCAGCATATCCTTGAGTTTATTAATACTGTCGATCGCCCCAGCCATTGCATCAAAGGCTTGAGCAAACCAAGGTTGATTCGATGCCTTCATCTCGTCAATCTGAGCATCAAGTTGCTGGAGGTTCTCAGTATATTGTTGAGCTAGGGTATCAACTAATTGAGTCTCTTTATCTTTAACACTCTGCTCTAATTCATCAAACTTACTTTGAATATTCTGTGCAGCTTCCGTTCCTATCTGCTGAAGACCTTCCGGCAACCCTTTAACATACTCCTGAATTTTCTGTCTGCCTTCATCAATTTTCTGTTTCGCCTTGTTGAGTTGCTCGGCAACATAATTAGCAATACCCGTTAGGGCTGTATCCATCTCCTGGCGATAGAGATTCCGTCCTTTATCAAAGAAAGCTGTAACTTCTGGTGGCACACCAAACAATTTGTCTGTTCCCCAACGAATCAAACCGTCTGGTCCTTCATACCGCTTCATGTACTCTTTCATGTAAGGAGCCACATACTCCTCAAATTTTTTCTTAGCGGTATCACCAGCTACCTTAAATCGGTCAGTAACTTCTTTATCTAAACCATCCAGAATGCCTTCAACATCTTTTTTCGTATTCTGATAAATGCCATCAATATCGTTGGCAATTTTAGTCCGTTCCTGCTCATCCTTGGTCTTCGTTTCATCCTGCTTCCCCGTTACTTGGGTTAACAGTTGCTCCCGTTGACCGTGCATTTCCTCTAACTGGGTTTGACTGGTTGTCTGTGCCTCAGTTTGCGCCTGGTTTAAGGTCGCTTGTTCCTGCTGACGATACTCCTGTGGAGCCTCAACTGCCTTAGTTTGAGCGTCTTTCTTCGCTCCCACAGCTTTGAGAAACTGGGGTTCATTAGACTTCGCCAGTTGTTCTTCAGTAACCTTACCTTCAGCCATTTGCTGGTCAAGCTTTTGGCTCTCTGCTTTCATCGGTGCAGATACCTCAGTTTCCGGCTTAGGCTTGGGTGTCGCTTGAGCCGCGCCAATATCAGGCGGTTTGGCTCCCGCTTCCGGCTTCTCTAAGGGTTTAACCTCTTTGGGTTTAATACCACTGGTATCAGGGGCTTCCTTGGTTTTGTCTTCAACGGGGCCAGCCGCTTCCTTTGCTGCGTCTTTAGCTTGAGTTGATAGGGTTTCACTAACGGAACTCAGCAGATTACTATCCTTAAATTTGTCAGCATCTTCCAGGGTTTTAGGCGCAGTTTGGTCAACTTTTTCCATCACCGCCCTCTTGAAAGCCTCAGCATTGAACGT
>DNGI01000316.1:0-2296 GCA_003486645.1 Cyanobacteria bacterium UBA11370
GGTTGTTGGTTGTTGGTTGTTGGTTGTTAGTTGTTGGTTGTTGGTTGTTAGTTGTTAGTTGTTGGTTGTTGGTTGTTGGTTGTTAGTTATCCCTTGCTTTTCAATTGATTACTGACAAATATAGCGGAGAGATTTGATGCGTGAACTAGAATCAGGCTGAAAGGCTTACCCAGCAATGAGCAGTATTTTACAAATCAAATATTCTGGCTATAACAAACAACAAACAACCAATAACAAACAACCAATGACTATAAATATATTTGTACAACGACTTGTGAGTTCGTTAAATTTTCAATACGCTTACTGTCGTTTGGATTAAGACGAATGTCTACTTCTACAACTCTGGCATCAACATCAGCCGCCGGATCGGTATCTAGAACATCTTTTTTGCCAATTTTTTGCTCGATTTCACTGACAGTACCTCGGAGTTCTCCTTCAAATGCTTTGCCTTCACTCTGAATCGCTACTTGCTGACCAAGGCGCACTTTACTAATATCACTTTCATACACTTGGGCAACAATTTTCATTTCATTCGTGGTTCCTAGCAAGACAATTCCATTTTCTTGATCAACGGCTTCTCCAGCCTCAGTGTAAATATCCAAAATCTGACCCGCTACAGGTGTTTTTATATAAGCGGATTCTAAGTCTTTTTGGGCTTTTTCAACTTCTGCGATCGCACGTTCAATCTCAGCTTCTGCTTTTTGAATATCTACGGGGCGAATTTCTTTAATCTGATCTAGAGTCGCTTTTTCTTCTTGAATTTGAGCCTCTAAAACAGCTATAGTCTTGTTACGATTAACTCTGGCTTCTTCAATTTCTTTACTGAGAGTTGCTAATTTTTCGATGCGATTGGCTTCGGCTTCACTCAAGTTTGCTTCGGCTTGACTGAGGTTAGATTGCTCCTCGCTGATCCGTTCTTCCTCCGTTTGTACTCGTAATTGACGGCTTCTTAATTCTGATTTAGAAATCACACCTTCATTGGCTAATTGTAGATAACTTTCTAAATCTTGTTGGGCATTATCTCGCTCTGCTTCTAATCTTTTAATTGTGGCGTTTTGTGCTTGAACGGCAGCTTCTCGTGCTTTAATTGTTTGTGCTTGAGCTTGCTCTGTCTGGTTTCGCTGAGTTTCTAAACGATCAATGGTTGTCTGTCGAGCGTCTTTTTCTCCTTTCAATTCTTCTTGTAGGCTATTGATCTTTGCTTGTTGAGCCTGAATTTCCCCAGCTTTAGCACCCGCTTTGACTCGTGCAAGTTCGGTTTTGGCGACTTCAACGTTTTTTTGAGCTGTTCTAACCGCCGCTTCTAGTTCATCACGGTTATCCATAATTGCAATGACTTGATTAGCGCGTACCCGATCAAGTTTAGAAACGAGTAACTTGTCTACCTTGGATGCCCCCTGCATTGACATGGGAGCAGACACATTCCTCTGTTCTTTGGGTTCAATGCGCCCTAATGCCGTAACCGCTTCAATTGCAGGGGTTTCACTAGGGGAAGAGGTGGCTTGAGTTGGCTGTACTTTGACTTGATTGAGGAGGTAAATAGCGGTAACTCCGGTAGCGAGGGTAGCACCAACAGCCAGTGCGATCGCCCAACGCATTACCGATTTTGAAAGTAACTGGTCTTTTAAATCTGGTTTGTGCCCCATACTTTCTAAGATAATTTATCTAATTTTGATTTGGGGAAAGCTTAGTGAACTACCCACACTCACCTACGGTACAAGCCTGAGTTTATTGGTTTGTCTCTGCATACTGCCTTAACATTGTCCTTTCTCCATAGTTGAGGAACCGTTCAATGGTTGCTAGACGGTAGTGCCACACTTGGACTTGATAGGGTTGTCGAAGTGTCTGCTGCTGCATCCATTTATAGAATTGAGAACGAAATGAGGAGAGGGTCGCTTTTGCTGATAATAAATTAGTTGTTGATGGATCTGTTGCCAGTTGATTGAGGGCGATCGCTAGTGCATCGGTTTGTTGACTCCATTCCACGAAGGAATCTTGATGGATGGTGATTTGATTATTCGCCCACAGATAACTCCATTCCCGTTGTAGTCCCTCAAAACGAATTGCGGCGGCGTTGAAGGGTTGTCGATAAGGGACAGGTTCTGGCAGCGGATTTGGCAGCGGATTTGGCAGCGGATTGGGTAACGGATGTAACGGATGGGTTGTGGGTTTTTGTTGTGTTTGTGCGCTGTTTAAGGGTTGTTGATCAGGGACAGGTTTTGGCAGCGGATTGGGTAACGGATGTAACGGATGGGTTGTGGGTTCTCTCGTCCATCCCCCCATCCCCCCATCTCCC
>DNGI01000316.1:2547-12147 GCA_003486645.1 Cyanobacteria bacterium UBA11370
CCCCATCTCCCTCTCTCCCCATCTCCCTCTCTCCCCCTCTCCCCTGAGTGCGGTTGAGGATGTCTTGGAGGTTAGGATTGAGGTTTTCCATGGCAAATAGGGCGTATCCACTTGCGGGTAAGTCTCGGAGGAGTTGAATTTGGTCAATGGCTATGATGTCGGGTAGGTTTAATAGCCGAATTCCGGGTAAGATTAATGCTGAATTGAGGGTGGATTCGGTTAGTAATGGTTGGGCTAGGTTTTGTAAGCCTTCGGTATCTAGGGCATAGGTCATGGGAACTAGTAAATCAATATACCCTTCACTTGCCCAATTTTCCCAGTTTTGTTGGAGTCTTTGCAGGCGATCGCTACGGGGTATAGCAAATACTGCTGTTGATAAGATTAAGTTAGGATGTTTGGCTTTTAAACGAGCGGATACAGATGCAACAAAGCTGTCGATTTGCCGAATCCGAAAGTCTGTCCACTTTTGCCACAATTCGATATCTTTCGGATAAACGTCAATGGGATCAATTCCGGTTAGTTCTTTGAACTGTTGACGTGCTGAGATTCCATACCCATAGGTTTGATTGACTTTGGGTTCTTGAAAGGGGTAACGAATATAATCTAATTGAATGCCATCTACTTCATAATTATTGGCAATTTCTTCTAGTAAGGCGGTTAGATAATTGCGGACTTGGGGATTCGCTGGGTCTAAAAATGCTTTTTTGCTAGTTGGATCAAACAAACGCCCCTGGTTATCAAAAATTGCCCAGTCTGGATGCGCCGCTAGGACGGGACCTGGATAGTCAAGGGGTTGATTTAATAAGGCATTGTGACGCTGATTTGCGGCGGCAAAGATCCAAACCCAAGCGTGTAATTCAATCCCTCGTTCATGGGCTAATTTAATCGCTGCTTTCAGGGGGTCCCACCCTCGAACTAGGGGGTTTTGTTCGGGGGCAATTTTACTAGGATAAATAGGATAACTGGCATTAACAGTTTCAAAAAATACGGTATTAAATCCGGCGGTGGCTAATTGGTCGAAAATCTTGGCTAAATCTTGTTCTGATTTTGCCTTAACAATTGTGCCGCGATCTAACCAAATTGCCCGAATTTCAGGCTGGGAAAGTTTTCGATCTATGGGGTAATTGTCCCATAAAATACGTCTCGCCTGTACCCAGTGTTGCCTTGCTAGGGTATAGTCTTGTTGAGCAGCGGCATTGAGGAAGTTTTGCAAACCGATTCTTGCTTGAGTGAGGATTTGTTGTTGGTTGTTGGTTATTGGTTGTTTGTCCCCTTCCCCACTCCCCACTCCCCACTCCCCACTCCCCATTGTTGTTAGTTGATCTCCTGTACGTTTTGCAGTGGTGCTTGTTAATAAAGGGATATCACTGTTCGTCGCATTGGCAGCGAGTAGGGTGCTTTCAAATCGACCAATTAGATTTTCTAATTCTCGATTCATTGCACTAACTTCTGTTGGGGTTAGTTTTGCCCAATCTTGAGGCGTTGTTTGGGCGGGTAATATGGGTACGTCTGGGTTTGTGATGGGTTGTTGGTTATTGATTGTTGGTTGTGGTTGGGAATTGTTATTGAATTCTGAGGCGCGATCGCTTTCTATGGGAGTGTTGCTAAATGATGATGGAGGTTTGCCACAATAGGATATTGATGAATCGGGTAGTTGTGGGGTTAAATTGTAATAATTTAAAGCGGCTTTTAACCAAGCTGTATCGACTTCAACTGATGCAACTTCATCTACACCCCAACGCCATCCCAAAAAAATAGATTGGTCTGTGGTGACAACGGCGGGAGGATTTTCTTGCTGATTCCAAACAGCAGCAGTAGTGGAGTTTAAATTAGCAGGAATTACCACACCTCCTTCAATTGTGCTAACCAATCCTGTTCCTTGTACCCAAGTTTGAGAATTGGTTGGTGTCGTTTCTAACGTAGTAGGTTCAGTTAGGGCAAAACCCCAATACGCACCCAAAAGCGATCGCAATCGATTCCGAATGGCGGGTTGAGAAAGAGTCCCTGCTGCGCCACTAACAATTACCTCACCTCCTTGACGCATCCAATCTTGTAATGCAGCAAGTTGAATGGGTTCGAGTCGCTCAATATTCGGCAAAAATAATAATCGAGTTGTACCAAAATCAGAGGCTTGTTGAACTTGACTCCAGTCAACAATACAATAATCAATTCCTGTGGCTCTCAATCGGGTAGTAATCCCTGACCAATACTCTGCATTATCGGGACTTTTCACAACTCCTAATGTTACTGTTTTTGCCGAAACTGTACTGAGTAGTAAACTCAGATTTAACGACATTCCGATCAGGGAGCTGAGGATAATTTGCTTCATAAAAGAGTTAAATAAAATTCCGATGATTAGGGGTTTGAGAAGACTGGCAATCAATCAAGTTCTATTATTTTAGATTATGGCTTTTGGATTAGGGAAGATGCACTCTGTATTTCTTTCCTATTTTGAGTGATTTGGACATTAGACCTCTTGCATAAATCCGAAAAACCCCTCCCCAGCCCTCCCCGAAACGGAGAGGGAGCAAGATTTCTTCCCCCCGCATCGGGGGGATTGAGGGGGGTCGATTTGACTTTTGCAAGAGGTCTATTTTTCCTCGTGTCTACACCTTGAAGGGTGCGAAGCATCAAAGGAGCCAAAACAATTAAAATTATTGCATGAGCAATTTAAAATGATTCCTCTTCAACCCAAAACCCTACCGAAAATAAATTTTAGGCGGACAACATCCTGAAAATAAGGCAAAATTAAAGAAGAGCCACCAACCCAAAGCTCAACAATCCAATGCTCAATAATCGAGGTAAAATCCATCATGAAACTTAGAGTGATCGCCTTGGCAACGGTTTGCATTTTACCACTTTCTTTATCTCTATCGTTTACCACAGAAGCCGCAGAACTGAATCAACCCTGTCAAGCTTATTTAGATACGAGCAATGGAACTGACCCAGAGGAGAATAACTGTCCCATAAGCGTGGGAAATTTTTCAATTCGGGGAACCTTTTCTAACTCGAATTGGCAGGCTTCTTTTTGGGCATGGGAACCCGCTTATTACATCCTGTACGTTAAAAATAAGCAAGATGGTACTACGATTAACTTAACAGGTTTCGATGTCATGGGTTCAACAAGCCGACCCCAATACCGATTCACCGATTCAGAGCGGAATATTACCTATGTTGTAACGTTCCGATATTCAGATCCAAATATAATCCGATTGGAAATGTATCAAAATAATCAGGCAATTGTTAATGAATTACTCCCACGCGAATCGAATACACTTATTGGGGGACCTTGATAGAAATTCGAGCTACAGTTTGACTTAAAATAATTAAGCCCTATGCCTTACAGTCAATTCACTATCGAAAAAGTCAAACAAGATTTTCACCTCACAACAGTTGAAGGAGTTCGCTTTTTTCCAGACACGCTAGAACTCATCGCACCGAGTCCAAGACTACAAGGAATTTTAGAGGATTTACCGTGGGCGATCGCTGTTGATACCGAAAAAGCACGTTCTGAAGTGATTATCAATCCCATACTTTTGGAAGTAAGACGCATTTTTGATCGACAAATTAGTGTATTTTCAGGGGAAGAGTTTAATATTGATGTGAATGTTGGGCTAAACGGAGTGTGTGACTTCCTAATTAGTCGTTCTCCAGAACAATTAACAGTAGAAGCACCCGCAATTGTGATTGTTGAAGCCAAAAAATCAGACTTAAAATCCGGACTCGGACAATGTATGGCTGAAATGGTAGCAGCACAGCGATTTAATCAAGCCAAAGAGCAATCGATTACAGCCGTTTATGGGTGTGTTAGTAGTGGGACACAATGGCGATTTCTCAAACTGGAAGGGCAAACAATAACCATTGATTTAATGGATTATTCTCTTCCTCCTATTGAAGAAATTCTTAGCTTTTTGGTGTGGATGATCAAAGCGGGATAAAGGGAGCATCCCATTTTTGCAAAAATACCCGGCGATTGGAAATCGCGGCGATAAAACCGAAGTCCGCCTACGCGGACTAAATTGAGCCTGCGTAGGCAGGCTTTGTTTGTATAGCCCCAGGCTTCCAGCCTGTGGGCAATTTGCAACTTTGGGATGCTCCCGGGATAAATATATTCATGGTTCAAGGAATCCAGGAAATACTAACTGTAACTGTTGTTCCAACTCCGACTTCGCTGGTAACAGAAATTTTACCTCCCTGCACATCCACACACTTCTTAACCACACTTAACCCTAATCCCGTCCCAGGAATATTCCCAATATTTCCGCCTCGATGAAATAGCTCAAACAAATGCCGTTGATCTTCGAGAGGAATGCCAATTCCCGAATCTTTTATTTTGAAAATAACTTCTTGTTCTTGACAAGTTAAAGTCAAATCTACTCTACCCCCTTGAGGCGAATATTTAACAGCATTTGATAGTATAGCAGAAGGCAGAAGGCAGAGGGCAGAGGGCAGAAGGTAAAAGCCTATAAAATCAATAGTTTCAGCAATTAAGGATGTCCTAACATCAATGCGTAGTGCTATAAATTAGACAAGATAGAATGCAGCAATTTTTCATCGAGTTTCGCGGTTGGACATTGAGTCTCAGTAAATATCCTCACCATTATTGATGGAGAAGAGGAACGGGGTTTCAAACAAGGGGCGCTTTCTTATCTGCAAAAACCTGTCACAACTGAAGCCTTAACGGAAACATTTGTTGGCATTAAAGCGTTTCTCAATCGAGAGGAAAAAACCCTGCTGATTGTTGAACCGGATGATACCCAAAGTCAGACAATAATTAACTTAATCGGTGAGAACAATATCCGAATCACAACTGTCAATACCGGAACCGCCGCCTTAGAAGCTATTCGCTTAGAACGATTTGATTGTATTGTGCTGGATGTAGAATTACCGGATATGAGTGGTTGTGAACTCATCCGGCAGATTCAACCCCAAATTAACCCAGAACGACGGCAAGGTTTATCGTTTGTACCCATTATTGTTTATACCAACAAAGAGTTAACCCAGCCAGAAAAAACAGAACTGCAACATCGGGCTGTCAGTTTAATTCTTAAATCCGACGAACAAGCGATCGAGCATCTCCTCGATAAAACCACCCTATTCTTACATCAAACTGAGGAGAGCCTACCTGAAATAATACACCAAAGACTCGAACAATTCCATCAAAAAAGTCCCGAACTCGCCGGAAAAAAAATCCTTATTGTTGATGACGATGTGCGGAATGTCTTCGCCCTCGCCAGTATGTTAGAGTTCTACGATCTCAAAATTGTCTATGCTGAAAACGGCAAAGAAGGCATTTCAACCCTACAGAATAATCCCGATATTGATATTGTTTTGATGGATGTAATGATGCCAGAAATGGACGGGTATGAAACCATGCGTACCATCCGCAACCTCCCCCAATTCCGCACCCTACCCATGATTGCCCTAACTGATAAAGCCATGCAAGGCGATCGCCAAAAATGTATCGAAGCAGGCGCATCGGATTATATTACCAAGCCTGTGGATGTTCAGCAGTTACTTTCGTTATTGCGGGTTTGGAAATAGGGTGATGTAGGGGAGTTGGGAGTGGGGAGTGGGGAAGAAAATTAAGTGTACCTCACTCATCTGAGAAGTGCTATACGTCTACTCGTTTTAACTCCAAACCCTGCTCAAATACCTCATCAATGGGCAACATTTGCCCTTCAAGTGTCATAAATTTATGGTCTTTTGTTGCTCGAATTGTTGAACCATCCTCTAGTAAATATTCAAAAACCTCTTGTTCTCCTCGATTATGCCATTGGGTGATGGGTTGAGTGTAAACATACCCATTAGAATCCACACTATACACTGTACATTCAATTCCTTTCTCAACAATCTTACCAATTGGCATCGAGCCATATTCAACCGTCAGAACTTCGGTATCATAACTCAAACAATATTCAGCAAAATCCATCATTTGCTTAAATAAATGTTCAGCTATTTTCTGAGGAACTCCATTTTTAGCCGCACCATCGATAAATGTTTCTCGATGTTTTTGCATTTCCGACGCTTTTTTCTTCCCCATCGCTCGTCTCAGCAAATCCGCTTGTCCTAGCGAATATCCTGCCAAATCTTGAGCCATTTTCATGATCTGCTCTTGGTAGCAGTTATGAGTCACTACTCCATGAGCCAAAAAGTAGGGTGAAGATTGTTCTTCCATTTGGATATCAAAACACTCGTCTACTCCACATTCTTCAATAGATACAACATAAACAATCCTGGCATCTTGTAAATAAGTTTCTTGGTAGAGTTGCCGATAAAAATCATCCCAAGAATCAATTTTACTTTTATAATTTGATACTTTGGGTCTAAATAAAGTAGCTTGTTGAAGCGATCGCCTAACTAACTTCCTCGTCACTGAATCTGTAACACTAATAGACTCAGCTAATCGTTCAGCCAAACTCTCTGATGGAATGGGTAGATAATTAGCTGCTGTTTCAACATAGGGCTTTCCTGGAAGTTTTGAGCTGCCGACAATTGATTTAAACCGAGTACGATCCGTTACACAAACATAATTATTACAACTATAATAAGATATTTTTAAACTCCCTAACAGCAAGCCAACCTGTTGAATTAACTGAGGTGATGAACTGCGGAAGTAGACTAATCTTTGACTATAACAGCCATCACTGTCCCACAAACCGCGTAACAAATCTATTCGGTCTTGTTCAGAGTAATCTAAAATATCATTGGGTAAATGTTTCTCAACTGATTTTACCTTCCATCCTCTACTTTCGTATATACTATCCAGAAATTGTGTCAAAGGAGATGGTTTGGGTTGGGTTTGAAACCTTGAGTAAGCGTACCAGCATCTTGTATGAAAATAATAGTTAGGTTCACCTCCCCAGGTTTGAGCCATCAAATTCGACACCCATATCGCCGTCTCTTCTGTTGAACAAGTAATAGTAGGAGTTGAAGAGACAAGATTTCCATCTCCTATCAATAAACCTAGTAGATAAGCCTGATTGCGACGCAGTTTTTTGTTATTTTTGGATACAGGCCATTTTTCATAAAGTGCCGAACCATAGATATGAGCATTCTTTAATCCTCCAACTGCTGATTTGAGATCATAGGCAAACTGATCTCCATCTGGCGTTAAAAATCGATGATTCTTGCTAGAGTAAATAACTGTACCGCTGGATAACGTAATTTTTACAATTTCTTGAATACCGCTACACCATTGTTTAGCAACCTTAGCAGACCAAACACGCTTACCATCCGATGTTAATACTAGATCACCAGCTTTTACAGCTTCAATTGGCACGTAAGAACCATCGGGTTGATCAATTAATGTTCCTTTCGGTAAACAAAGCGTTCCATACGTCTCTTCCAAAATTGGCTCTAACAAAGGATGTTCATAAGCAACTTTCTCTTTACCATGTTTGCGATTAATAAACTGAGGAATTAACCCTGCATCCAAAGGTCCCGGACGATAAAGTGCCAAAATAGAAGAAATATCTTCAATACACGACGGTTTCAACTCCCGCACAATCTGACGCATCCCAGAGGATTCTAGTTGAAAGATTCCTTCTAATTCCCCTTGTTCTAAAAGTTTGTAAGTTAAGGCAATATCAATCGGTAGTTTATTAATCTTTCCTTTTTCTCGAATTTCAAATGCCTTTCGTTCATCAAGAGGTAACTGGTCTAAATTTAATTTAACTTTCCTGTTTTTTTCAATTAATTCTGCTGCTTTTTGGATAATGGTTAGATTTCTCAACCCCAAGAAATCCATTTTCAGAAGTCCCAGAGACTCCAAATCTTCCATAAAATACTGGGTAATAACATACCCCTCTTTATCCAATTGTAACGGCACAATTTCATCCAATGGTTCCGCTGAAATCACCACTCCAGCCGCATGAACCCCAAACGTTTTATTCGTCCCTTCAATCCGAATTGCCATATCAACCCAGTGGCGAACATTAGGGTCTTTATCATAGGCTTCTTTAAACTCTGGACTCGGCGTTTCATCGGAAATCATCACTTCCAGCTTTGCAGGTTTTCCTCGTGAAACGGGGATAAGCTTTGTCATCTTATCCGAATCTCCAAAGGAGATATTCAACACCCTCGCCACATCTTTTAAAACTGATTTAGACGTAAGTCGGTTAAACGTAATAATCTGTGCGACCCGATCTTTGCCATATCGTTGAGAAACGTATTCAATTACTTTATCCCGTTGATCCACACAGAAATCGGTATCAATATCTGGCATGGATTTCCGTTCAGGATTCAGAAATCGCTCAAATAATAAGCCATGATGAACGGGGTCAATATTGGTAATTCTTAACGCATAAGCAACCAACGAACCTGCCGCTGAACCTCTACCAGGACCAACCGGAATTCCTTGGTCTCTCGCATATTTAATATAATCCCATACCACTAAAAAATAGGAAGAAAATCCCATTTGCTGAATTATTTTCAGCTCATATTCCAGCCGTTCTTTATAGACAGGAGTAATGTCACGGCGAGAACGACATTTCGTGCGTTCGACAAGTCCCTCCCAAGCCATCTCTTCCACATAAGTATCAGCCGTGTGACCACTAGGAACCGGGTAATTGGGGATGCGGGGTTCCCCCATAATTTCATAGCGTTTGACTTTATTCGCAACCTCTAACGTGGTGGCGATCGCTTCTTGAATCACATCATCGGGTAAATGATCTCGAAATAATAATGCCATCTCTTGAGCGGACTTTAGATACTCAGTCCCGCTATAACGCATTCGCTTATCTTCACTTAACAGTTTCCCTGTCTGAATACAAAGCAAAGCGTCGTGAGCTTCTACGTCATAACATGAGATAAAATGAGAGTCATTCGTAGCAACAAATTTAATCCCTAATTCACGGGCAATCTTAATAATTTCAACATTAACAATCCGGTCTTCTCTAGATCCGTGGTCTTGAATTTCTAGATAGTAATCGTCACCAAAAACCTCTTTATACCACTGAGCAACTTCACGAGCCTGAGCTAAATCTCCTTTAAGAATCTCTTGAGGAACTTCTCCCCCCAAACACCCACTCGTCACAATTAAATCTTCATGATACTCTTGAAGGAGTTCTTTATTAATACAAGGACGTTGAAAAATTCCTCTCCCTTGCGCCCCTTGAAGATGGGAAATTGTGGTTAATTTGACTAAATTTTTATACCCTTTAGTCGTTTTAGCTAAGACAACTTGATGATATCTCCGATACCGCTTTTTTTTGTCGGTAATATCCCCATTAATGACATACATTTCATTGCCGATAATCGGCTTAATATTTTTCCCTCGGCAAATTTTAAGTAACTCAACTGCACCGTACATAACGCCATGATCAGTCAGTGCGATCGCAGGCATTCCCAATTCAACCGCTCGTTCTACTAATTGCGGAAGTTGAGAAGCACCATCGAGTAAACTATAATCACTATGAATATGTAAACCAACAAAAGACATAAAGATTAAACCTGTCTTGAGAATGGGGAGTGGGGAGTGGGGAGTGGGGAGTGGGGAAGAGAGATTTTCATCCTCTGGTTCGTGAACGCTAGTGCATGAGTGTCTCTTGCAAAAGTATTTTTCTAATAGGGTTTACGTCAATTGTTGTCCTCTATTCC
>DNGI01000316.1:12312-12453 GCA_003486645.1 Cyanobacteria bacterium UBA11370
TTTTCTAATACGGTTTGCGTGAATTCTCGTCCACTGTTCCCAACTGCTACAAGAAATCTATTGTAGAATTAAACTTCAGCTTACAAGCGAATGATATCCTATCCCATTCATACCTCCCCCTCTCCCCCTCCTCCCCTCTCC
>DNGI01000177.1:0-139 GCA_003486645.1 Cyanobacteria bacterium UBA11370
CCCCCTCTCCCTCCCTCCCCATTCCATAAGTCATGGTTGGAATTGTTATCGTTTCTCATAGTGCCCAACTCGCTGCTGCGGTGCAGGAGTTAGCAATACAAATGGTTCAAGATTCAGTGTCGCTAGCTGTAGCGGCGGG
>DNGI01000177.1:389-1021 GCA_003486645.1 Cyanobacteria bacterium UBA11370
GCACAGATGCGATACAAATTTATCAGGCAATAGAATCAGTTTATACCGATAAAGGTGTAATTGTTTTGATGGATTTGGGGAGTGCAATATTAAGTGCAGAAATGGCTGTAGAATTTCTACCTCCAGAGCAACAAGCTAACATAAAACTCTGTGCCGCACCCTTAGTAGAAGGAACCATTGCCGCTGTCGTTCAAGCCGCTGCGGGAGCAACTATTGAACAAGTAATTGCCGAGGCGCAGAATTCCTTACTCGCAAAAACCACTCACCTATCAACCACCACCCATCAAAAACAAAAAACAAATGACCAACAACAAAAAATAAACGACCAAAAACAAATAACAAAAGAAATACACCTAACTATCTCAAACCCAATGGGTTTACACGCTCGTCCGGCTGCCAAATTAGTAGCAACCGCCTCCAAATTTGACTCCAACATTACCCTAAAAAACCTCACCTCTAACAGCCCCCAAATTAACGCAAAAAGCATCAACCAAGTCATTACATTAGCAATTCAACAAGGACATAAAATTGCCATCACCGCTTCCGGATCAGACACCGATCAAGCCCTATCAACCCTACAACAATTAATAAACACCAACTTTAACAACAAACCAACAAACCATCCGTTACAT
>DNGI01000177.1:1229-6178 GCA_003486645.1 Cyanobacteria bacterium UBA11370
AACCAACAAACCATCCGTTACATCCGTTACCAAATCCGTTGCCACATCCGCTGCCAACATTATCCGGTATCCCCACCTCTCCCGGCATCGCCATTGGTCCAGCAACACTCTATCAACCCAAACTTCCCGAACTACCAGAACCCCTGTTAGACGATCCCAAACGCTCCTGGCAAGAATTACAAACAGCCATTAAAACTGCTCAGAATCAAATTCAAACCTTACACCAAAAAGTAGCAACATCTGAAGAAGCAGCCATCTTCGATGCCCACTTACTCATATTACAAGACCCAACCCTTCTAGAAGCAACCCATCAACAAATTTTTGAGCATAGTTTGTGTGCCGCCGCCGCTTGGCATACCGTAATAGAGCAAACAGTAAACACCTATAAAAAACTAGACGATCCCTATCTTAAAGCACGGGCTGTAGATGTTTCTGATGTAGGGCAACGAGTGCTACGATTACTAACAGGTATTGTAGCCGTTCTTCCCGATATGCAAGAACCAGGAATCTTAATCGCTACTGACCTAACTCCATCCTCTACAGTCGAGTTAGATCCCAATAAAGTTTTAGGAATTTGTACCGTTGCAGGTAGTGCAATGTCTCATGCTGCAATTTTGGCGCGATCGCTCGGTATCCCCGCAGTAATGGGTGTAGGAAATGAGCTATTACACGTGGAAAATGGCACACTGCTTGCCTTGGATGGTGAGACGGGAAACGTGTGGATAGAACCGGATGAGGCACACTTAAAAGAATTACAGATTAAACGAGATAGCAAGCTTAATACCATTCAAGCTTCAAGACCTAATGCACACGAAAGTGCCAAAACAAAAGATGGTCATTCTGTCAAGATAATGGCAAATATTGGCGGGTTAAGTGATGTCGAAATTGCTCTAAAAAATGGTGCTGAAGGAGTTGGTTTATTACGAAGTGAGTTTATTTATTTACAGCGAACAAGCCTACCAACTGAAGACGAATTGTTAGAGGTTTATCAGGCGATCGCTCAATCCCTCTCTCCTCATCCTTTAATTATCCGTATTCTCGATATTGGCGGCGATAAACCACTCCCTTACCTAAATTTAGAACCTGAAACGAATCCTTTTTTAGGATGGCGAGGAATTCGTTTGTTACTGGATTATCCGGAATTATTGAAAACTCAACTTCGGGCAATTTTACGAGCAAGTTACGGATATTCTATTAAAATAATGTTTCCCATGATTGCTTCAGTTAGAGAAATTCGAGCTGCTAAAGTAGTTCTAAGTACTGTCCAAACTGAACTCCGTCAAGCAGGTATTCCGTTTAATGGAACAATGGAAGTTGGCATCATGATAGAAGTGCCTTCTTCGGTTACTATCGCCGATCAATTAGCAACAGAAGTAGACTTTTTTAGTATTGGAACTAATGATTTAAGCCAATATAGTATGGCAGCCGATCGCACCAATCCTAAAGTTGCTTCTTTAGCAGATGCGTTGGAACCAGCAATACTGCGAATGATTCAGCAAACAATTATTGCCGCACATAATGTAGGGATTTGGGTAAGCGTATGTGGGGAGTTAGCATCCTCTTCTGTAGCAACACCCATTCTGATAGGATTGGGAGTCGATGAATTGAGTATGAATCCACTAGCAATTCCTGGGGTGAAGGCAACTATTTCGCAGTTCAGTATGAATGAGGCGGAAGCGATCGCTCATCATGTATTACAGTTAGATTCTGCTCAATCAGTTAGAGAGTATGTTGCTACCAAATTTAGTTAAATTATTATGCTTATTCCTGAACTACACCGTTCGTTTCTAGAGCAAATTTTAGCCAAGTTCAAGCAGGATAACCGATTACTAGGCATAGCTATCGGGGGTTCCTATATAAGCGGTGAAATGGATGAGTATTCGGATCTCGATTTGGTAATTGTTGTTGAGAATAGTTATTACGAACAAGTCCTTAAAGAACGACAGCAAATTGCAAGTAATCTGGGTTCGTTAGTAGCAGCTTTTACGGTGGGTTTTATTGTCAGCTTCGAGATGGTGCAAAAATGCCGGAATTGATAGTGCGATCGCAAGCTGAAGCTGCTTCTAGAAACTATGTAAAAACTGTCATAAATGGGTTACAAAAGTCTAAATTTTGAATTAAAAAAATAGACCATTTCCTATTTTTAATCTGTATAATAATTAACCAAAAAGCAAGACTTAATATGCCAGCCGAAACTATTACCCTTCAAATCCCAGAAATACTCTATCAGCGCCTACTCAATACTGCCCATGCTACTCAACAACCACTTCAAGAAGTCATTCTTCATGCTTTACAAGTTGGTAGCCCTCCAGAATGGGATGATGTACCAGAAGAGTTTCAAGCTGACCTTGCCGCTTTAGATAAACTCGATGACAATACACTCTGGCAGATTGTCCGTAGCTGTAAAACAGAGAAAGACATGCAACGATACAATATTTTACTTGAAGCTAATTCTAGCGGTACACTAACTGATACTGAACGATTAGAACTTATTAAATTGCGACATGACGCTGACCTTTTTATGTTAAAAAAAGCTCAAGCAGCCGTATTACTCCGCTGGCGAGGACATCACCTACCAACTCCTTAACTCGTGTCTGCCTATATTCCTGAACGTTTGCGAAATCAAATTGCTGAAACAGATCGTGGATATTGTTGCTATTGCTTAACCAGTGAAACAAATAGTGGTATTCCTCTAACCCATGATCATATTCAGCCTATTTCAAAAAGTGGAGAGACAACCTTTGACAATCTTTGTTTAGCCTGTCGTTCATGCAATGAATTTAAGGCTGATACAACTGAAGCGATAGATCCTTTAATGGGCGAAATTGTACCCCTATTTAATCCACGCACCCAACAATGGTCTGATCATTTTGCCTGGAGTTTTGATGGTACAAAGGTTGAAGGCTTAACAATGATTGGTCGGGCTACAATTGTTTGTCTACGAATGAATAATCCCGTTATCATTACAGCTAGGAGACGTTGGACAATCAGTGGCTGGCATCCTCCAGCTGACTAATTTTGAACAACAGCTAATTTAATCCTTCATTCCTCAATATTCAACACTATGAAAAAACTAATCAACAACCCCGACAACGTAGTCCGCGAAAGCCAAGAAGGAATGGCAATAGCGCACCCAGACTTAATTAAAATCCACCTTAATCCCCACTTTATTTATCGCGCTGATGCACCCATTCAAAATAAAGTTGCTATCATCTCCGGTGGCGGTAGCGGACACGAACCCATGCACGGCGGTTTTGTCGGAATGGGAATGTTAGATGCCGCTTGTCCCGGTGAAATTTTTACCTCTCCTACACCTGACCAAATGTTAGAAGCTGCCAAAACTGTAAACGGTGGTGTAGGTATTCTCAATATCGTTAAAAATTATAGTGGTGATGTGATGAACTTTGAGATGGCAGCCGAATTAGCGTATTCTGAAAGTATTGAAGTTCTTAACATTTTAATTGATGATGATGTCGCAGTTAAAGATAGCCTTTATACTCAAGGACGTAGGGGAGTTGGCACAACTGTATTAGCGGAAAAAATCTGTGGGGCTGCGGCTGATCAGGGATATGATTTGAAAACGATTGCTGAACTTTGTCGTAAGGTTAATCTCAACGGACGTAGTATGGGAATGGCGCTGACTTCCTGCACGACACCTGCTAAAGGTAGCTCTACATTTGACTTAGGTGATGATGAAATAGAAGTCGGTATTGGTATTCATGGAGAACCAGGACGACAACGAATATCCCTCAAATCTGCTGATGAAATTACCGAAATGTTGGCTATTTCAATTATTGAAGATTCTTCCTATACTCGTACTGTGCGCGAATGGGATGTTGATCAAGGAGAATGGATAGAAGTAGAATTAACTGACCCGCCGTTAAAAAGTGGTGATTCAGTCCTGGCGTTTGTTAATAGTATGGGCGGTACTCCTCTGTCTGAGTTGTATATTGTTTATCGTAAATTAGCGGAAATTTGTGAACAAAAAGGACTTCAAATTGTCCGTAATTTAGTAGGATCTTACATCACGTCTTTAGAAATGCAAGGTTGCTCAATTACTTTACTCAAACTTGATGATGAACTGATGAAACTATGGGATGCACCCGTTAAAACAGCTAGCTTACGTTGGGGGATCTGAATAATTTAGAGAGGGTTGGCATTAAGGCTTAACTTTAGAATAAAAAAGAGCAAAGATTACAAGGATTGAAAGATTTAATTTCTGGCAGTAAACTTTATCTGATCCATCGTAAAGAACAGTGGAGTCTTACAGTTTATGGCTGGCTCTTTACTTTGATTCTGATCCTTGTGTTAATCCTATTCACGGTCACGAATATCTATCCATTTTTAGCTGTTAATGCGCCAATTTCGGCTGATGTATTGGTGGTAGAAGGGTGGATACCTGATTATGCAATTAAGGGAGCGATCGCTGAGTTCAAAAGAGGTCATTATCGCCAAGTCATTACTACCGGGACTCCGGTATCAAAGGGATATTATCTAGCCGAATATAAGAATTTTGCTGAATTGACAGCCGCAACTTTTATTGCTCTAGGTTTTGACAACAATCACCTAGTCGCTATTCCTACTCCCTATACTCTTAAAAATCGTACTTACGCGAGTGCCGTAGCTGTGCGTCAATGGTTATCGACTTCCGATTTAACTGTAAAATCGATAAATCTTTATACTTCTGGGCCTCATGCACGTCGAAGCTGGATTATCTTTAAATCAGCACTTACTCCTACCATCAAAGTTGGTGTAATTGCAGCAGAACCCCAAGAGTATAATTTTAAAGCTTGGTGGCAGTCTAGCGAAGGAGTAAGAACTATCATTGGGGAAGCGATCGCTTATATCTATGCCCGCTTTTTTAATTGTAAATCGTGAGGTTGGTTGTTAGTTGTTAGTTGTTAGTTGTTAGTTGTTAGTTGTTAGTTTTATAGCCAGTCTAAATGATT
>DNGI01000027.1:0-237 GCA_003486645.1 Cyanobacteria bacterium UBA11370
GGCTTGTTGCGACTGGTGCAAGAGCTGAGTTGTAACCCTTTGAGAAAATTCAGAACTGTCTCCAAACCATCAAGCTTCGCCATTTGCCCAACCCTGGAGAGTTACGGTAAATGTTTCTGTTCCGACGAAGTGAGAATTTTTTAAAGCTACTTCGGCGGCTTTCCCTAAAAGCAGATCTTCTAATTCTTCGAGACGATGAATTAGTCGTTGGTAGGTAAGCTGAGACGCATTTAAATT
>DNGI01000027.1:524-3812 GCA_003486645.1 Cyanobacteria bacterium UBA11370
AAGTTTAAATGCACAACAGCTTATCAGCGGACATAATCACATGGCTGGGTTGAGATTGCTGTGTCACTAAAACAGGCTCAATTGCTGCTTGTTCAAAGACTTCACTGTGGCGATCGCGGGTATCTCTGATGGTATAACTGTGCATAGTCAGGCTTAATGTTGATGACTGTGTGGGTTAGGTCTTAATTCTAGATAGCTGCTGAATCAAAAAGGTGCGATCGCATCTTCATCGCAGCAATATGAATCGCCGCAATAACAGAATGAGCAAGAGTCAGGAATGAATGCGATCGCACTCTTGGAACACGTTACAGTGTATCCGGCTCTATTCCCAAAGCCCTGAGCTGTTCCCGCAACCGTGCATTCTCCTGCTCGGCTAGATCAGCTCGTTGGCGCTCTTGTTCAGCTCGTTCTTCCCCTGTCAAGAGTAAGTTACCCTCGCTATCCCACCACCGCAACCAGGGGAGTTCGACATTTTTATAGCGCCCCTGCCAGATGCCGAGTTCGACTCCGAGAGGGGGAATGGGGTAGTGTCCGCGATCGTTGGTGGGGAGTAAACTATAGCGTCCTTCTACCAAATGATAGGCTTCTACACTAGCTTTGGTCACTTCGTAGATGCCGTAGAAGGGAATGTTAATCGCTTGTTCGTACACCCAGAATTTCCCTTCATAGGGAGTGCGATCGCGTTCTTCTTGACCGTTGCCAGAAACAAATTCTAAGGCAATCAGTGGGGAAACGATCTCTTGCCACATGACGTAGGAACGCCGCATTTGACCATCGAGGGTGGGTGGTACATTGGGGACATAAAACCAGTCTGGTGCTTCCGCGCCGCGCTCTGGGGGTTCGGTTAAGCGCCAGTAGATGCCACTATCTTGACCGATCGCATATTGTCCGTCGGGATGCAGTTGTCGAAGAATCGGCTCGATCGACTCGGTTAACAGAATACTTTGAGGATGTTCTTGAAAATTCTTCACAAACGTGCCATCCGATTCTGGAAGCTGGGTGTGGTCGGGTAAAGTGGTGGGAAATTCCGATATAGTTGTCATAGTTTTGCCACTGACCTCGCCTTTATTTCACCTAGGATTATATTAAACACCTTAGCTAACGAGCATCTCAACGGGGAGCGATCGCATTTGGACGAATAGGAAAGAATGAATTGTATTAATAATAGATTGAAGGGCACGAGCGAACCCGTACCCCTACCATAGTGCTAACTAAAAGCTAGAGCGATCTTAATTTTCTACTGTGGCACTGAAGCACTTGTAGAGTCATCCCCGATTACATCTGCTAAACCAACGGACTCTAGGACACTTTTCCAATCTTCTTCCCATGCTGTAGGATTTGTCTCGTGTAATTGAGCGAGTGAACTCACCAAATCAGTCCAAATGTTATTTTCAGCATAGACTTGGAGACGCTGCTCTTCTGACATACTATCTACACCTGCTAGCGCACCTTCTTTACTGACAACTTCAACCCATCCATCTACTTGCAAATCTCCTTGTGCATCAGCACTGGTATCGCAACGTACCGTAAAACTCCAGTGATACTTTTGACCAACCTGAAGTGACTGATTGGGATCGCTACTCTTCGGGACACTAAGACTTAACATCCCTGCATCCCCGGTCAGAGGAATGTCTTGTGAATAAACAACCTGATCACCTGCTTCGTTTAAAACAACAAACTCGGCTTGTCGTGACTGAGTTTCACTGAGATAAACTAGGAATGTAGGATTTAGACTTACAGTTTTCTCAACTTCAATCTCATTTTGTTGCAAGGATGCTCTATTGTTTTGTGGCAATAAGGCTATTGCCTTCATGGGTTGATCGTTACAAGTTCCCTCAACAATAGCGCCTCGCGCAAATCCCCCAGTACGACGCTGAGTAGCTCTGACCCCTTTTACTCTGAATCTCAGACCTTTTAGATGAGATGATTGTCCTTTTGCTAAGAGGTTCGGTGAAGAGGTTTGTTGACCTTGACTGGGGGAAGTCGGGTTAATGCTGGCTGTTGCGATTAAACTCTCACCGATAATCAATCCCACGGATAAGACTAGGGAAAAGGTTTTCAGATATACAGAAGGTATTTTCATTATGCTCCTTTTAAATTTATAGCGCTTGACCTAACTTTAGCGAATCTAGTCAAAAGCGGAATCAATCAATAAATTGTTGTAACGACGGCAGTAGGGTAATGGAATGCTGCACCCGTAGGAAATGCTCTAGGTCATTTTTTCTAGAAGTTCCTGAATCAGGAAAGACTACAGCGATCGCCTTAATCTTCAACGGTTGTTAATGGCCCAATCAGGGGTTGCTCAACCACACCTGCTAAACCAACTGACTCCAACAAACTTTTCCACTCTGCTTTGAGTGCTTGATCGTTGGGATTGCTTTCCCGTAATAGAGCAAGGGAACTGACAGCTTCAGTCCAGATCCCAGCTTCTTCGTACATACTTGGGCGATCGCGTTCGGGTTGGTTCTCTACATTCACTAACTCGCCCTCTGGTTCGATTCGTTCCACCCACCCATCTACAATCAACATTTCTGACCAGTCAGTCCCAGTTGGATCGCAGATAATAGAGAAAGACCAGTGATACGGCTGACCGGGTTCGAGTTCAACATTTTCAGGAACGCTAACACGCACAATTCCAGGACGACCCGGTAGAGAAACGATTGCTTCATGGACATCCTGGCTCACTGTGCCACCATTTGCCGTCGGCTGTTCTGTCCACAATCTAAACACTGCCTGCTGATTTTCAGTTTCAGAAATATAAACTAAGAAAGTTGGGCGTTTCGCTACAGTGACTTGTACCCCTGTCGATTCTTGTTCAAGGGGCATTGATCCCATTTTTTCTTGGATTTGTGACAACTCCTCTTCAGTATTTTGAGGCCACAAGGGAGCTAGATCCATCTCCTCTCCACCGCAATAACCGCGAGCAAATCCCCCAGTTCGGCGTATGCTTGCTCGGATACCTCTGAGTTTGAATTTCTGTACCCCCGATTGCCGTTGTGCTACAAGGTTCGGTGCAGAGGTTTGTTGACCCTGGCTGAGGGAAGTTGGGTTAATGCTGGCTGTTGCGATTAAACTCTCACCGACAATCAATCCCACGGACAAGACCAGGGAAAAGGTTTTCAGATATACAGAAGATATTTTCATGATGCTCCTTATTCCTCTCTACCAAGTACTTCTGGTCACACCCGTAGGGACAGGGGGGGATGGGGAAATGAGGGGGTGTATCCCTCATAATTGCTATGGTGGACTACTAGTGCAAAGCGGTAGAAATAACTGACCAGTAAAAAT
>DNGI01000422.1 GCA_003486645.1 Cyanobacteria bacterium UBA11370
CACATCTGCGGAATGTGGGTTATTATACTCCTTCGCTTGATAACGCATTATCCCACACAACGGGCGAGCTACCTCTCCAGAAGACGTTATGTGGACAATTTATAGTTATCAAATTATTGGGTGAACGTTGAGGCTTCATGGCAACTTAGTCTAATTCAACGGAAAATTGAGCGAGTTGCTGCTTTAACCAAAAAGAAAACAAATCGGATAGAATTTTTTGATGAAGCATCTCGTCTAATTGTGGCTGAATGACTTCCTCAACCCAAATCAGGTGGACTCCTGAAGATGTCACTATTGGTTTGAGAATCTGGGGGGGAGTGGCGGCAAAGACGGCAGCAGAGATTTCTGGCTTCAACTCTGTACGATTTAGCCTTCCCCGATATCCTCCAGAGCGACGCAGTTCGGTATCCTGAATATATTGGTGGGCAACGTTAGAAAAACTGCTCTCGCCCTCTTGAAGTGCGTAAAAGAGTTCCATCGCTAGGTCTTCATCATCCAAAACTATTTCGTACATAATGACCCAGGAATAATTGAGCTGGTGTTCAACAAAAAAGGATTCGACTTGCTCGGCAAACAGATGTTGGGCTAACTTTGAGGAGATGACAGTGGCATAAACTAATTCTTCAAAATCGTCTAGAGATAAATTGTATTTCAAGAGCCACGACCAAGTTGCCTCAGCGGTCTCAAGCTTGTTTATCAACCGCAAACTGTCTGCTGTCTGCTGAAGTTCTTCGGGAGATACTATAATACCTGCTTCGGCGGCTGCACGCGCAATAATTTTGCGACTGAGAATACCTTCGACAACAGAAGGAATTTGGCAAGATATCTTGATTTGTTGAATAATTTCGTCGCGGGAAACAGTAAAAATTTCTGACATACTATAGCGGGTAGATTTGAATCGTGAAAAAAGGGGGACAAGGGGGAGGTGTTTTGCAAATCATTTAGACTGGCTATAGAACTCATTACTAGTAGAGGTGAAACATTCTAATGTTGCTTATTAATGTGGTTCATACTTCATGGCTCATCGGTAATGTTTGATAATTGTAGTGGTGCTTACAATAAGCCATTAACTTCGGTAAAAAATTAGCTAACTTTTTTTGTTTAACCCTCCATCATTTGGTTATAAAAAATTAGCTATCTATCTAGAGTTCCAGCCCTCCTTTTTGCAGCTTCTTAAATGGATCTAGAATGAAGTCAATGATGCGTCTCTGCCGAACAATTACCTCTGCTGTCGCTGTTTGACCTGGCCTTAAAGCAACCCGTTTATTTTCCGTTTGGATATAAGTTTGAGAGAGGACAACTTCCAGCTCAAAAGTTTCTATTTTGCCAGAAGACGTATCTACAACTTTGGAGTCGGGTGAAATCCAGCGGAGGTGTCCTGACACCACTCCATAATCCTGGAAAGGATAGGCATCAAATTTAAGCTTGACTGGCATTCCTACCTGTAGAAAACCACTTTCTCCGGCTGGAATCTCGGCTCTGAACACGAGGGGCGCTTCTTGAGGTGCAATTTGAGCGATCGTCTGACTTGGTTGCAAAACTGATCCAGGATTCTCAATTTGTAGCTGAAAAATTGTGCCATTAATAGGAGCGCGAAGGACTCTTTGTTGGAACTGAAATTGCAGCGATTCAATCAGTTTTTCTGTTTGCGCGATTTCCGCTCGCACGTCCAAGATTTGGGACTGAAGTTCTTTGAGCTGTGTCTGACTCTCTAGCACGGCTAGTTCGCCCGTGCGCTTAATGCGCTCCGCAGCGCTTTGCTGTTTTTCCAGTTCGGTAGCCGCTTGTTGGATATCGGACTGGGCTTGTTCTAGAAGTCGTTGGCGTTCTAGTGTTGAGCTTTGTACTTCTTCTAGCTTGCTTTTGGAAATAGCGCCCTCTTGCCAAAGAAAACGATGGCGTTGCAAATCATTTTTAGTGACAGTTAAGCGCTCTTGTTCTAAAGCATATAATTTTTTGCTGGAATTAAGCCGTTGCCGAATTTGACCAAGTTGAGCCAGTTGTTCGGACTCTTGGGCTTGGCTTTGAAGTTGCTGAGTGCGGACAGCTATCTCCAGTTGGTTTTTCACTAGTGCCAGTTGAGCTTCTCGATTTTGTTCGCCCTCAAGTTTGGCTTGAGCCTGCTGCAATTCAGCACGAGTTATCTCTGATTCAAGTTCTAGCAAAATTTGCCCAGTCTTGACGGTTTGACCTTCTTTTACCTGAATGCTTGCGACTGTTCCGGCAACGGGTGCATCTAACTTCAAAGTTTTGCCTTTAGGCTCTAGCCGTCCTCTAGCACTACCTGTTTGATCAACTTTGGAGAGCATAGCCCAAGGTAAAATAATCGCCACAAAGATGACCAAAAAATACAGCAATCCGCGTGTCCAAACCTGTGGGAGCGTATCAATGAGTTCTTTGGTTAAGGAAGACCAATCATCATTAAGTAATTCAGGTGAATTTGATTGAGCCGATGGTGAGGTTTTAGTAGAAATGTTAGAAACCACTCTTTCTTCAGTTAAGCTCTGATTGAGAGATTGGTATTCCTTTTGATTGAGTTGGTTTTGGGTAATAAAGGAATTTGGCATAGTTGCTTAATGGTTGATATCAGTTATAGCCATTTAGGGTTAGGCAAGCCGCATTCAACTGGATACAGTAAGTTGTTGATGGTTAAGGTAAAAGTAGTGACCGCGCCTAGCCATTAATTGCTCGTGGGTGCCACTTTCAACTAAGATGCCTTTGTCTAGCACCAAAATTAGGTCAGCATGGCGGACTGTGGAGAGGCGATGAGCAATAACTAGCGTTGTCCGGTTTTGGAAAATTGTGTTGAGGTTAGCCTGGATAATTCGTTCAGATTCAGCGTCTAGGTGACTGGTAGCTTCATCTAAAATCAATAATGGGGGATTTCCGACTAGGGCACGGGCGATCGCAAGTCGTTGTCGCTGTCCGCCAGATAGCGTTCCTCCTCCCTCACCGATTTGGGTTTCGTAGCCCATCGGCAGTTCCTTAATAAATTCATGCGCTCCTGCTTGTTGGGCAGCTTCAATAATCTCGTCTAAGGTAGCTTCTGGGCAACCGACATTAATGTTTTCCCGAATAGTACCCCCAAAAAGAAAAGTATCTTGATCGACTACACCAATTTGCCGCCGTAGCGATCGCAGCGACAAGCTCGTAACATCATAGCCGTCAATCAAAATCTTTCCTTCACTAGGAGGATAGAGTCCCAAAATTAACTTAGAAATTGTCGTTTTCCCCGAACCGCTACGCCCGACTAGCGCTACCATTTGCCCTGGCTGCACTTCAAAGCTGACGTTTTCCAATGTGTTAGTATCACTTTCTAGATGGTAGCGAAAGGTAACTTTATCAAAGCGAATATAACCGCCGATTGCGGGTAATAATTGCCGAGATTGATGGTGTAAATCTTCTTCGGGTTCAGCGTCAATCACATCATTAATGCGTTCAACGGCAATAATGACTTCCTGCAACTCATTCCAGAGTACAATCAGCCGCTGAAAAGGGCTAATGACATTACCCAATAACATATTGAACGCGACTAATTGCCCAATCGTTAGTTGGTTTTGAATCACCTGCCACGCACCAAACCAGAGTAAAGCTGTGGTTACTAATGCTTCGATAGTTGAGCTAAAAATCTGGAGGGTGTTCCCAATCACCTGCCCGGAAAACGTCTTTTTTATCGACTTGCCAAACAGTTCCTGCCAATGCCAGGTTACAGTCTGTTCAACCGCCATCGATTTGACGGTGCGGATGCCAGTTAGGGATTGGATGAGATACCCAGTCTCTTCGTTATAGGCACCAAAAATTTCGCGGGAGACACGCTGTAAGAAGGGTGTAGCAATTAAAGCCAACAAGACAAAGGGCGGTACAATTACTAACGTCAGGAGTGCCATTTGCCAGCTATACCAAAACATCAAGCCCACGTAGATGAAAACTGTGAGTAAATCCAGAACAATCGATAGGGCTTCACCCGTTAGAAACCGCTGAATCTTCTGATTTTCTTGGATACGAGAAATGATGTCTCCCACATAACGGGACTCGAAATAGGAGAGGGGCAATCGGAAGGTATGGCTGATAAAACCGACAATTAGTGCTAAATCAACTCGGTTAGCCGTGTGGTCGAGAAGGTACTGCCGCAATCCAGTCATGACGACTCGAAACAAGCTGAAGATCAGCAAACCTAACCCAACAGCGGTTAAGGTAAGATTGCTGCGCTGCACGACCACTCGGTCTAACAGCAACTGGGTAAACAGTGGCGTAATTAGTCCGAAAATCTGAATCAAGACTGAAGCGACGAAGACCTCAAACAGTACCAACCTGTGAGGTTTGGCTAATTCAAAGAACTGCCAAAAGGGAGTACTGGCTTCCTGAGCCTCTTTGAGTAGGGCAGTGGGTTGTAATAATAGGGCATAGCCAGTCCAACCCGCTTTAAATTGGGCGTGAGTGAGGGTACGCTGACCGATGGCAGGGTCGGCAATGGATCGCCCGCGATCGCGTAATGTTGTAGACGACGATGTAATGCTTCCCTTCCCAGTGAACAATGGCAGGCAAGTTGGTCAGCGCCAGTTGATCTAAGCTAGCTTTTACAGGTCGAGTCGAAAACCCCATACTTTCTGCGGCGGCGGCTAGACCTCGCAGTGATGCGCCGTTGCGGTCAACATTGGCAATATCTCGCAGTCGATTAATACTAAAATGCTTGCCCCAGTATCGACCAACCATTACCAGGCAGGCGGCACCGCAGTCAGAGGCGCTTTGCTGTTCAAAGTACGGATAGCGTCGGGTGACGCGCTGCCACAAATGATTTATTTTTACGGTTGGGTGGGGAAAGTAAGCCTTACTGATTTTTTTCTTAGGCTGGTTTTTTGGCTCAATCGAGGGTTGAGGAAAGACGACAGCCTCAGTTTTTCTGGCAGCAACTGGGTTGTTGTTCGCAGATTGAGTCGCACCAGATTGGCGAGATAACAGCAACCGATCCCAAAGGACTGCTTGGTGGTGCAGGTGCTGTCCGATCGCGGGATACTTGCGGATTAGCGATCGCAAACAATTACCTGGAATATAACCAAGTTTGAGATTTACCGAAGCTCTAGCCGCGTAAGGCTGAAATTGCTCTTCTGGAAACAGGGTTAGCTCGCCGAATGACGCTCCTTCTCCTACCGAAGCAATTAAGTTATCCGTGCGATCAAGCAATCTGACTTTACCCGCTAGGATAATATAGATGCCGACAATCGCGTCTGCTGTCTGCCAGAACCGTTTGCCTGGACTTGGTTCCAGAATTTCAATTTGCTTACAGCAGTTTGAGAGTTCCTGCTCTGAAAGAGCCTGACCTAGAGTTTGGGTGAGCTGTTGACCTAACTTAGCTATTGAAAACTCGGATGATTTCTGAACCATGATTTGCTAGAGGTTTGAGGGCAGAACTAGTGCAGGACGGCAAAAGGAAAGTGACCACCTCTGATGGACTCTTGGAGACAAGGGGGACAACGGAGAGATTTTAGCTGGTCACTTATTTCCGCCATGCTGCACTAGTTACTGGTTTTGATGAGATTGAGTGACCACAGGAAATTAGGCTCGGAGTTTGATTGCAGATCCCGAATTGTAATGCTGGAATTCTTGGTGCTTTCAGTTGGTTTCTCTGTTGCCTCGCGTCTGGGTCGAGTGGAAAGTCCCATATCTTTGAGCAGGCGGTTGATGTGGCGATCGCTAACCTCAATACCGAATTCTTTCGCCAGGTGCTTGCTCAACCATTGTGCTGTCCAGCGTTGAAAGGGATAGCCATACTCTCGTGGGCTATTGCTTGCTAGTTCTTTGAGGCGATCGAGATACTGCTCGTTAACAGCTTTGGGACGCCCCATTGGGTGATCATTCCAGTGGTGAGCTACACCTGCCTGAGCTATAGCTATCCAGTAGCGTGCTGTCTCAGGAGCGCACCCTAGCGCTTCACAGATTTGAGTCTGAGATTGACCTGAATCTGCCAGCAACATGATTTCCAGGCGACGGCGGTATTCTGGACGCAAATCGGTTTCTAGGTTCTTCTGTAGCAGTCTGCGCTGAAATGATGTTAAGTAAAGACCCTGCTTTTCCAAAGTCATCCCTCCTTGTAGAAGTTCAGTAGAACAGTGGGATTAGGTTTCAAACCTCAAAGCTTTTTTCGGTATGGCTTTGAGAGCTTCAGCTTGAAGTTCGCAAGTCAGTTTTTATTGCAAACCTCTATTTGCTTATCAGACCTAATTTCGGGAAGTTTGGTCTGCTGTTATAAAAGTTCACACTAATTTGGGAAATGGTTGGAAGGGACGGTTTTCAGGAGGTGGAGTTGTTTGAGTGGGTAGTAACGTGAGTGCGTGCGTCATGAAGCCAGAGCATAGCCTAGTGTCTGAGTGTATGGAGTGGAAGTGCAGTAAACAGCCAAATTATTCTAAGTCTAAGCTTTTGATACCTACGATAAACTGTACCAAAAACTAGAGACATAACTCTATTAATTATGTCTATAAAAGCAGTTTGAAAGACTTGTTTTTATAGATTTAATTTTCTAAAAATTGATTATGCGGATTAGGTAACTTATGACAAGAAGGAGATTAGAGTTATGAACAACAATACAAAAGTCATGGACGACACCATAAAGGAAGTCAAAAAGCAGTTCCAGATTCAAATTCGTAAACTGGAAAAACTGGAGACAACTGCTAGCCGGGGCGGTCCAAGGTAGCTAGGCGTGGCAATTTAGGATAGCTTAACGCTGAATACGTGTAGCTGTTTCCAGACAGGGGGAAGCGAAATGCTTTCCCCAAGTTATTCGGATAATTTTTCACAACGGCTTCTTTAAGAAATTGTAGAACGAGGATACTTAATGCAGATGAAGCTTCCTAGAATTAAGCAAGTACATAACCCTGAACTTCTCTCTGGAAATCGCATCCGTATCGGTTCCATACATTATGGCGTAGGTTCAGAGATATGTGATGATGAAGAGGGTACTATTTGGCAACTTCTTCAACTTATAGATGGTACACGAAGCATTGATAAAATTATTGAAGATTTGCAGAAAGTCCGACCAGAACTCGATAGACAGAGTATTCATCAGGCAATAAATACAATCATTTCAGCAGGCTTTGCAGAAGATGATGGTTCAGCCCCACCTGATGAACTAACCCCAGTAGAGCTAGAGCGTTATAGCCGTAGCGCAAACTATTTTGGATGGATAGACACACAGCCCCGAAGCTCCCGATATGAGATTCAGAGTCGGCTAAAAACCACCCGTGTAACTATCTTAGGTTTAGGTGGTATTGGCTCAACAATAGCCATGAGTTTAGCAGCAGTTGGTGTTGGCTCAATCCACTGTGTAGACTTCGACAAAATCGAGATGTCCAATTTGAATAGGCAATTGCTTTACACAGAAGACGATATTGGTTTGTCCAAAGTGGAGCAAGCTGTTGAACGTCTTCGACGGATAAATCCTTACATTGAAATTACTGGGGAGGAATTGGAAGTTAAGTCAAGCTATGCTGTTGCCTCGTTAATGAAGAAGTGCGATTTATTTATTCTCTGTGCAGATAAACCTGCCGATCTTATTGACTCCTGGACAAATGAAGCAGCACTAAGCACAGGTACACCTTGGCTCTCAAGCCACTACGCAGGACCCATGAGTGTTGTTGGTATATATGTACCCTATCAAACTCCTTGCTACCAATGCGTTAAACAAGATGAGAAGCAAAGACGGCATCAAATAGATGGAGGAGAAGGAAAAACTTTATTAATGAAACCAGGAGTAAATGCAGTGATAGCGCCTACCGCTAATCTAGCAGGACATTTAGCCGCCTTAGAAGCTATTTATTTCCTTGCTGATTTAGAGCCGCAGACATTAGGACGAATTTTTCACCAAAATCTAATTCGTTACGACCACTGTTACTATATCCAGCCATCGTTTTGGGCTGAGTGTCCTGCTTGCAGAATTAGTAAAGTGCATCACCAATAATTTTAGTGTTTTTATAAAGGAAGTCTATGACAAAATCAATCAATTCACAGATAGGAGTTACTGAAGTACTAGGTAAACTCAAACCAACATCAAGAATAACATTTTACCCATTGATTAGACGTTGTGAAGATGGCATGTATATTGTAGGGCGTGTAGAAACTGGTGAATTTATTTCGCTTCCCGAAGTAGGTATTCAAGTAATTGATATTCTACAAAATAAGCATTCTTTAGAAAAATCTAAATCACTATTGATGGATATTTTTGGAATTGAGGTTGATATTAGCACTTTTATTGAGGAGTTAGTCAAACTAGGATTCGTCGAGGCAATTGATGATTTTAATATTTACGAATCTAAACCAAAAATATCCAACTTGAACTGGCTAAAGCCTCAATATATCTACTTTTTATTTAGCCGAACAGCTACGATATGCTACACGATTCTAGCGACCATAGCTTTTATCACCTTAATTAAAAATCCACGATTAGTGCCAAGCTATCAAGATTTTTTCTGGGCATCGAGTACAAGCCTAGTCCTTGTGGGCAATACGGCTATCACAATTGCGAATATAGCCCTACACGAGTTAGCGCATTTAGCAGCAGCACGCTCTCTAGGTTTACCGGCGCGAATCAGTTTATCTACTCGACTACATAACTTAGTAGTACAAACTGATGTAAGCAGCCTTTGGTCAGTACCGCGTAGATACCGCTATCGAGTCTATCTAGCTGGTATTGTATGGGAATTAATATTTTGCTCAACTGCATTAGTTGTACTGGCTTATATACCTTTAACATCCCTGCTTCAAGGACTGATAAAGGCTCTAATTTTAACTCAATTTTTCGGGATTACTTGGCAATTTTATTTTTATATGCGTACTGATATTTATTTTGTGCTACAGGACCTATTACGATGCCATAATCTTTTTACAGATTCACTTAACTACCTGATTTTTTTTGTAAAGAAAACAAATCATATGTTGTTCAAGAAAAGTTTTAAAGGATCTATTGTCAACCCGCTAATTAATGTGCCAATTCAAGAAAGAAATAAGGTAATAGTCTACTCATGGTTAGTTTTAATTGGCTCGATTGTATCATTCTGTATTTTTTTTACATATAACCTTCCAATACTTATCAAACTTTTGACTCAAGCTTGTATCTCAATCTGGAATGGCATAGTCCTAGGGGAACCAGAACTTTTTTTTGATGGCTTGATAACACTATTAATTGAAGGGGGTATCCAACTTATTTTTCTAATCACGCTTTTAAAAAGATATGAAAAACATAGACTCAGGAGGGCAAAAAGGATTGAATAATAAATTAATTTGTTGGGTTAGAAGCGCTCATATTATTACTAGATTTTAGACTAATATCAATTCACTTTAAGGGTGATACAAATGGGTGATGGGAACCAATTACCCTTACCTGATGATATGTATCATGCTTTTCGTGAAATGGTATAAGAAAAATCGACTCAGCCACCCGCCCAGGAGTTAAATTTGAGAGGGGTTTTTGCCAAGGAAGATGATGCTGTGCCACCAAATCTCTAGCTAACCATAATTCCCAACTCAAGATAGGCATTAAATCACTCCATCTTTCACATTGAAAGGGAGTACTAAGTTGAGGAACTGTCCAATGTAATCGTTGAAGAGAGAAAGCGATACCAGTGGTCAACAGCTTGCGCGACGCAAATATTGTTGCCAAATCTCACTCAAAGGAGGCATTTTCTGTCCTACCCACACCAACCATAAAGATTGAGACTTGGAGCGTGATGACTCCGGCAGGATACGGGAGAAATGACTGATTTTGGTTAATTGTTATTTTCTCCCCTTTCCATGACTTATACCTATCAGGTTGAACGCCCGTAATTAAGCTAGACACAAAGACACAGCATCGGGGAGACGCAAAGAGAGTTTTTGTCCTGGGCAATCATCCCAGCTTGATCCTAAGTTTGTATCATTTCATGCCAGTTTCATAGCGCTGACTTTTATTCGCGAGCAGTACTCGCGAACTTAACTAATTCTTTAGCCGTCATTACTGCTTCTCTTCTCGGCGCTCTTTGCCATCGTAGTCTAAACTCCAGTTGGTATTAGTTCTCATTTATTCTGAGAAAGCAGTTGGCATATTACTACTCAACTACTGGTTTAGCAGGGGGTGCGATGTCCAGAATAACTCAAAACTGGTGGCTAAGTAGCTACAAAGTCGGGCTAGTGAGTTGGTTAGCCATCAGTGGTGCGATCGCTTCCTCTTTTGATTGGGCGATCGCTCAAAGCAATATCGTACCTGATAATACTCTGGGGGCTAACCATTCTGCGATTACGCCAAATGTGAATATTAATGGACTCCCTAGCGAACGGATATCAGGTGGAGCCATTCGGGGAGCCAATCTCTTCCACAGTTTTCGGGAATTTAACATTGATGGGGGACGAGGAGCGTATTTTGTCAATCCTAATGGAATTGAGAACATTTTCAGTCGAGTAACGGGAGCCAACCCCTCATCAATTCTGGGAAGGCTTGGAGTATTGGGGAATGCCAACCTGTTTTTGATTAATCCTCAAGGCATTATTTTTGGAAAAAATGCCAGCTTAGATATCAAAGGCTCGTTTGTGGCGAGTACCGCGAGTAGTCTGAACTTTGCTGACGGTACAGAGTTTAGTGCAACTGCACCCCAAACCACACCCCTACTTACTATCAGTACTCCCTTTGGCTTGCAATTTGGTCCCAATCCTGGAACAATTGCCAATCAATCGGCTAATCTTCAAGTCCAGCCAGGGAGAACCTTAGCGCTGGTGGGCGGTGATGTTGTCCTAGAGGGGGGTACTCTCAAGGCAAGTAGTGGACGGATTGAGCTAGGGAGTGCTGGGGGTAACAGTTTGGTAAGCCTGACTCCGACACTCACTGGCTATGCTCTTGCCTATGAAGGCATTCAGGACTTCCAGGATATTAGTCTTAAACAGGGAGCTTTTGTAACTAGTAGTGGCAATAGTGGTGGTGCTATCCAGGTACAGGGTGCTAACATCACGCTCACTGATGGTTCAAGGATTGAGGCAAATCTTAAGGGATCGGGGACAAGCGAGGGTTTGACAGTCAATGCCTCCCAAGGCGTGCAAGTCATCGGCATCTCTGCTAATGGTATTCGCAGCGGCTTATTAGCTCAAGCGACAGAGAAGCCTACGGGGGTGTCGGGTGCTTTGACGATTACCACTCCAGTATTGCAAGTCTTAGAGGGGGCAGAAATCTCGACTTTAAATTCTGGCTCAGGCAAGGGGGGAACTTTGACGATCAATGCCTCTCAAGGCGTGCAAGTGATGGGAGAATCTGCTGATGGTAAGGGTAGCCAAGTGATTGCTAGCACATCCGGGACAGGAGATGCTGGCGACTTGACGATTAACACTTCCGCATTGCAAGTCTGGGATGGGGCACTCGTCTCAGCTAGCACATTCAGCGCCGAGGAGGGGGCGGGGGATGCGGGAAAATTGACAGTCAATGCCTCCGAATCTGTCCAACTGCGTGGCACCTCCAACTTTAGTCAGTTTCGTCGCAGCGGCTTGTTTGCTGACAGTCTAGGTAAAGGAGAGGCGGGAGAAGTAACGATTAACACTTCGGCTCTGCAAATCTGGGATGGCGCACGGGTTTCAGTGAGTAGCTTATCACAAGGCAGTTTGGGAGGAAACGGGGGAAGATTAACGGTTAACGCTTCTGAATCAGTGAAATTGATGGGTATTGGCAAAATTCCTAATGCTCCCAGTGGCTTATTTGCTAGCACTTCTGGGATAGGAAATGGGGGAGAAGTAACGATTAACACTGCCGCATTGCAAGTCTGGGATGGGGCACTCGTATCGGTAAGAACCTTTAGCTCCCTCAGTAACGCCGGAGATGCGGGAAATTTGACAGTCAATGCCTCCCAATTAGTTCAAGTGAGTGGCACTGCCGCTGATGGTATCTCTCGCAGCCAATTGATTGCTAGTACTGATGGGGTAGGAGATGCGGGAGATTTAACGATTACCACTCCGGTGTTAGAAGTCTTGGATGGGGGGAGGGTTTCAGCTACTACCTTCAACGCAGAGATGGGAGATGCGGGAGCAGCGGGAGACTTGAGGATTTTTAGCCAGCAGTTAGTGATTGAGAACGGAGCAAAAATATCAGCCAGAAGTTTCGGTGCAGGCAACGCTGGTACTCTGGAGGTGAATGCCACTGAGTCTGTGAGGATTGATGGTAAAGACAGTGGCTTGTATTTTGATACGAGCGGTTCTGGGGATGCTTTAGGTATCAGGATTCAAACGGGACAGTTAGTCGTCGAAAATGAGGGAGAGGTTACGGTTAGCGGTACGGGATCGGGGAATCCAGGGAATTTAGAAGCGATCGCTCACTCGATCTTTCTTTCTAACCAAGGACGCTTTACGGCTATAACTGCATCGGGTGAAGGTGGCAATATTCAGTTACAGGTACACGATAGCCTACTGATGCGCCATAATAGTGAGATTTCGGCATCGGCGGAGGGTTTGGGCAATGGTGGGAATATCACGATTGAGGCTCCTAATGGTCTAATCGTTGCTGTTCTCTCAGAAAATAGCGATATCGTTGCTAGTGCTAATCAGGGAAACGGAGGCAAGGTTCGCGCCACAGCAGTTGGAGTATTGGGTTTCAGACAATTTCGCGATCGCCGCACTCTTGAAAGTGACTTCACGGCTAGTTCTGAACTGGGCATAGATGGGACACTAGAAATCAACACCCAGGATAGGGAACTTGAGGTTCTGCCAGAGAATTTTGCGGATGTGGAAATTGCCCAAGGTTGTCAAGCTGTTAGGGGAAAAGAACAAAGCCAGTTTATTATCGCAGGTCGTGGCGGCTTACCTCCCAATCCCAGGGAAGCTCTCAGCAGTGACGCTGTTTTTGTAGATTGGGTTGCCCTCAACCCCGAACGTGAAACCCCCGATTACCCGCCGCTTCCCACCCAAGGCGAAATCCCAACTGTTACCCAAAATTTTACTTACCCAACACCAGTCCCGATTGTAGAAGCTACTGGATGGGTGATAAACGCCAAAGGTGAGGTCATCCTCGTAGCCGATGCACCCATCATCTCACCTCATAGTCCCTGGCATTCACCCACTGACTGCGCTCTGCCTCAATCTGCAATAAGTAAGCGGGCAGAATTAAACGAACAATACCAAGAAGAAGGCAGGAGGCTCCAGGGCAGAAGGAATTAGAAGATTTTTGAGATTTGTCTATTTTTATTTTATTTATGACCGCCTACTTAGAACATTAGACCTCTTACGGAATTACAGCCTGTAAATATGGTACATACCAAGAGTGGATTTGGGCAGCAAGTTCGACGCCGAGTAAAGTGCTTACAAACAACGATGCAACGGCGTGTCAGCGCGATCGCACTTTTATCACTGTTCTTGATTGCAGCCGTATTGCCTCCCACCTTGGCTAGCACGGTAACAGAAAACCGACTCACTCATACCAAGTTGCAGTTCTTAGTAAAACGTTCTTTTTCCCCCCATCCCCCCATCCCCCCATCTCCCTATCCCATCTATCTACTATCTTTGAACGCAACTCGGTATCAACCTTCGTTCAATGCTGAAAATTTGGTACAACAGGGTAGAGCGTTGTACGAAGCCGAACAGTTTAACGACGCGGTGAGGATATTACAACAAGCTGCTGCCGCCTTTACAGCTAGTGGGGATGAACGGCGACTTGCCATGACGTTGAGCAATCTGTCTTTGGCTTACCAACAGCTTGGCTTGTGGACAGAGGCAGAGCAAGCGATCGCTCAAAGTCTCAATCTATTACAAAATTTAGATAACTCAAAAGAGCGTTCGGAAATCCTCGCCCAAACCCTAGATGTTCAAGGGCGCTTACAATTGGCACGGGGACAAGCTGAAAGTGCTTTAAAAACGTGGCAACAAGCCGCAGATATTTATATTAAAATTGGCGATCAAACCCCATTAACCCGCAACCGCATCAACCAAGCTCAAGCCCTGCAAGGGTTGGGACTTTACCGTCTAGCCCAGAAGACATTAACCGAAGTCAAGCAAACCCTCCAAAGCCAACCAGACTCTTTCCTGAAATCCCTAAGCCTGTGCCGTCTCGGTAACGTTCTGCGAGTCGTCGGTAATTTAGAAGAATCCCGGCAAGTGTTAGAGCAAAGTTTAGCAGTAGCTAGAGCCTTGGACTCGAATCAAGCGATCGGTGAGGCTTTACTTGGTCTAGGCAATACTGCCCGCGCCCAGCAAGACAATCAAGCCGCTTTAAACTTCTACCAGCAAGCCACTGCCCCATCCGTGCCAACGGCGACGCGCATCCAAGCTCACCTGAATCAACTCAGTCTATTACTTTTAACTAAGCAATTGAGTGCAGCTCAAAGGCACTCGTCCGAAATCCACTCTCAGATTAACACCTTGCCCCCCAGTCGGATGACCGTCTACGCCAAGATTAACTTAGCTCAGAGTCTGGTGCAATTAAAACAGAACAGGGCTACAGACACACCCTCATGGGTGGATATTGCCCAGTTGGTAGCTACAGCCGTTCAGCAGGCTCAAGGCTTGGAAGATCGGCGAGCCGAATCTTATACTCTTGGTATCCTGGGTTGGTTGTACGAACAAACCGAGCAATTATCAAATGCCCTAGACCTCACCGAGAACGCTTTATTAATAGCCCAGGCGATTGACGCATCGGACATTACCTATCAGTGGCAGTGGCAGCTAGGACGTTTGCTGAAAATGAAAGGAGATATTAAAGGAGCGATCGCGGCTTACGAGGAAGCGGTCAAAACCCTTCAATCTCTCCGCAATGACTTGGTTGCCATCAACCCCGATGTTCAGTTTTCCTTCCGGGAGGAGGTAGAACCTGTCTATCGGCAACTCGTCGATTTACTCTTGAGACCTCAAGGAAGCCGCGAACCCAGTCAAGAAAATCTTCAGAAAGCCCGCAATACTATTGAATCTCTCCAGTTAGCCGAACTGGAAAACTTTCTACGGCAAGCCTGTTTAGCGGACAAAGTAGCGATCGACAAAGTGATTGACCAGGATGATCGAGCCGCTGCTGTCTTCTATCCCATTATTTTGCCAGATCGCCTTGAGGTTATCCTCAAGCTGTCCCAGCAACCACTACACCACTACGCTATTCCCATCTCCCAAAGCCAAGTGGAAAACATCCTAGACCAGTTGCGGCAAAACCTCACAGAACCCGACACCCAAAGAGAGGCAAAGTCCTTATCCCAACAAGTTTATAATTGGTTAATCCAACCCGTCGCCACAGACCTCGCCCAAAGTCAGATCCAAACCTTGGTCTTCGTGCTGGATGGTTCGTTGCGGAATATCCCCATAGCAGCTCTCTATGACGGTCAGCAATATCTGATTGAGACGTATGGTATAGCCCTGGCTCCAGGTCTGCAACTGGTTGACCCCAAGCCCTTAGAACGGAGACGATTTAAAGCACTAATTGCTGGACTCACTGAAGCTCGCCACGGTTTTAGGAGATTAAACTATGTCGAGAAAGAATTAGCGCAAATTCAGTCTGAAGTGCCGACTCGCGTGTTGCTCAATCAACAGTTTACCACCCAGGCGTTCCAAAACCAAGTTAACGATGAGCCATTCCCGGTGGTTCATTTAGCAACTCACGGTCAGTTTAGTTCCAGCGCCGATAAGACGTTTATTCTCGCCTGGGATAAGCCGATCAAAGTCAACGAGTTAAATAGCTTACTCCGAACCAGAGACCAACGCCAATCTGAGCCAATTGAGTTGCTCGTCCTCAGCGCCTGTGAAACCGCTACCGGGGACAAACGAGCCGCCTTGGGACTCGCTGGAGTCGCTGTGCGGGCGGGAGCGCGAAGTACCCTCGCTTCCCTGTGGAGTGTGGATGATGCCTCTACTGCTATGTTGATGAGTCAGTTCTACCAAGAGTTAGCCAACCACCAGCTCACAACAGCCGAAGCACTCCGTCGCGCTCAACTAGCTCTTTTACAGAATCCTTTGTATCAGCGTCCACTATTCTGGGCACCCTACGTCTTGGTGGGCAATTGGCTATAGAATACTGACCTCCTGTAAAGTTTCATAACGATATTTGCCAGCATTAGCAAACATTTTTGACTGGGGTCTGACAGATGAATAGAGCTTCTTAAATTCTCCTCTAAGGAGGAAAGTATGAAAAAGTATTTAAACTGTATCACTGGATCAGCCTTTACAGCAATAATCTCAATCTTTCTGATAAAGCAACCGGCCAAGGCTGATATATCTCGATCTATTAGAGTTGGGTCATTTCCCAACCAAGCCTTGACATTTAATTGTGATCCTTCCTTAAGAACGCTAAAAATTAGTTGTAGTTTTTTCGAGGACACAGACAGCTTTTTGTTTTCTATGTCAGGATTCAATCAAACCCAAGATTTGAAGATTGATTTTAATTTTAGAGGACAGGACTGGAGGGTTGGTGTGGGATTTGATTATGATGATAACGATGACCTTTTTGAATTGGATGACACGATTACTGTAGATGTAGAAGGTATCTATAGAAGGCGTAGACCAGGACAAGAGTATCCTGGTTCTAGTTTTATTATTGATGAGCTTGAAATAGAAGCAGGTGAAACAAATTCGGATAGGAAAACTTTATTTGCACCAACTCAATTCTCCAATAGGAGAGGTTTTGATAAGATTACTGTCAATTTGAATGGGGAAAGTAGAGATGTTGGATGCGAAACTATTGGCGCTTTCGATTGTGATGATTTTAGGACATGGAGAGTTGATATTTCAGGACAACATTTTCAATCCCGACGCACAGTTCCCGAACCTTCAACATGGCTAGGTGCTACTTTTACTATTGGCTTAGGAGCCTGGTGGCAGAAGGCGGCTTTAAAAAAGAGCAAAAAGAAGTAGAGTATCTGAAATAGGACTTACGCACTGTAAATCGCACCCATATGAATTTGCGTAAGTCCTGAGAGTAAGCCTTAAATTAATGATTTAGCTCACTAAATTCTTTTCCTCTAAGGCTTTTACTTTGTCTGCCAGTGACAAAATTGTCTTCTGCTGCTCTTGAACAACTTTGGTTAGGACTCCTACGATGTCTAGGGGACGAATCGCTTTTCTATCAGAACTTGCTACAATCTCTGGAACATCAGCCAAGAATGTTTGGTGATGCCGCCGATTATTGTTGCAAAACTTGACAATAAGGCGATAAAAGCAAAACTTTTAGTTACTCTGAACCAGCAGCTAGCTACTACAAAACAAAGGAGAGGAGGTACCTAATACTCCCTCTCCCCATAGCTTGCTCCTTCCTCACTTAATGTTGAGGAAAAAACTGTTAGCAATGAACTTTATAGCCTTTCTCAAATGTCAAATGGGTGATACCATTTAGTTTAAAGTTTGGCACATATTTTCTAATTGCTCCCCCCTTAGTAAGAGGAGTTGGGGAGCAAATGTGATATTGAAAAAGCAAATTGGCATGAGGTATATTTGATTTTATTCCCTACTCCCTATTCCCAAAACCTAGAGAGGAGATTAACTATCATTACCAACGAACATATTGTGGGTTTGAGCCTGTTTTTGGTTGACCACAGAACCAAGAATAAGGATTGTTAAAGTTGCCGTAGCCGTGTGGTTTATAGTAACCATAGGCTTTCAGACAAGCATCGCCCACATCTATTCCGTAATCAGTAGATCGATAGCTATTTGTTATTCGACATTTCCATCCAGTTACATTGTTGTTTACCAAAACTGCGGTGCTAGTGGGATATTTTTTAGGACAGTACACACCAAAATCTATGCCGCGTCCCCAAGCATTGTCAGCAGCAGCTTGAGCTTTGACCTCTTGTACACCAGAACTAACAGCCAATAAAGTGGTAGTTAGTAGAATTGAAGAAAGCTTTAGGCTATTCATTAAAGTCTTCATGCAAAAGTCTCCAATTGTTCAGATAAGGTAGAAATTAGGATTCGGAGGGTAGACGTAGAACTGTGTTATCGAACTGTTAATCTGCAACACCGCTTTTTCTTGCTAACCTCTATTTATCTGTCACACCCTACTTAAAAATGTTTGGTAATCTTGCGGTTTTTTGTTATAAAACTTCACAAAAAAGCTTAAAGGCATGACTTTCCGTGGCTTATCGACGTTAGCTAGTATCAGTGAAAGGAGAAAATAATTTCATTCCCTTTCCGTCAACCTCTTTATGGATGAACGGCTTAGACAACTGATTGAAGCGACCTGCCAACAGCCAGATGGAAGCCTGAAGCGGCGAAGAGCCATGCATCGGTTACTCATTGAACTTCAGCGACTACCGGGACTCTTTAAATCCTCCCATCCAGACTACTTACAGGCACTCAACCAAACTTTAGAGTGGATCGGGCGATATATTTGTAGAGACTTTGAACACCGTTCGCAGTCGTTGCAACAAAGCCTCGTCAACTGGATTAATGGCTACCTCTACTGGCGAATTAGAGACATACATTCCCTAGACGCTTCCAACCCAATCAGTTTGGATACGCTTATCGGTGACTCTGAATACGGAACACCTCTGGTTGACCAACTTTCAGAAACAGGGCTTAATACTCCTACCCTAAGTGGACTCGACGGTCATATTGAACGACTCCAGCAGCAGAAAATACAGCGTCTGGGTCTGAAGATGGAACGTTATATTCAGCAAGACCCTGAAAAGAAACTGCAAAACTGCTACCCTCGTACCTACCCAAATTGTAACTGTCAATTGCTCAGTCAAAAACGATACTTAAAAGACCCTCCAGACACATTCCAGGAGATTACTCAACAGTTAAATATGCCACTTAGACAACTCACAAACCACTGGTATGGCAGATGCAAACCCCTCCTACAAGAAATTGCTAAGGATTTGGGGTATCGACCCCATGAAGAACCATGAATCCTATAAAAACACCCTACATTACTGTACCACTGGGTAGAGAAGCCCATGCTATTGCTGAACAATTTGCTATTGAACAAGACACACCTAGGAAGGGAAAAAAAGTTTACCTGAATACCTTAGCTGTCTACGCTGTTCATAGCTACCTGAAATGGTTGGCATACGAAACCGATCTCAATCAAAGTGATAGTTGGCACCCAGCTTTACAACCCTTATCTGATGTTGCCGATCTAGTACTCCCCGGTATTGGGAAGTTAGAATGTCGTCCTGTTTTACCGGGGGAAACGTCGTTTTTGATACCTTCTGAAGCGACAGTAGACAGAATGGGTTATGTGGCGGTTCAGTTTAGCGAAAACCTAGACGAAGTGCAGCTTTTAGGATTTATCAGAACTGTGTCGGCTGCCAAAGTATCCCAGGAAATAGCGATCGCCAATCTCCAACCCCTCGAAATTCTTTTAGATTACATTCCTGATCATATTAATAACCCATCTGTGAGAACTACCAGCACAATACCCGTGAACTTGAGCCGCTGGCTTGAAAATATCTTCGAGGCAGGTTGGCAGACTGCGGAAACACTCTTTAGCACCCAAGCTCCTCATCCTGCTTTTAGTATAGGCACCGTCAGAGAAATTGTTCCTAACAAAAAAGCCCCACATGTAAGACGAGGCAAGCTGATTGATTTAGGAATACAATTAGCCGATAAGCTCGTCGTCCTAATGATTACGCTCACGCCAGCAAGTGATGAGGAGGTGAACATTCGCCTACAAGTTTATCCAACTGGTGAGCAAATTTATCTGCCACCCAATCTGCAACTGATGGTGCTAGATGAAGAAACCAACGCTCCTTTTACAGACCTACAGGTTACTGCTAGAAGTGAGGATAATTGCATACAATTAGAGTTCAGTGGTCAACCAGGAGAAGGGTTTAGTATTAAGCTAGCTTTGGGAGATGTTAGCCTCATCGAAGATTTTGTAATTTGAGTGCATCAACAGGTAAAAAGGAACCAGCAATGAGGAAGCGAGTCATCCTAACGCTGATGGAAGGGAGTTTAGAGCAGGGGTTTCCGGCTATCTTACGAATTAGTCAGGATGCAGCTTCTGCTCAAATGGGAATTCAAATTTCAGGTAAGCTACCTGCTGCACCCAATATTTTAGAACATTTCAAAAGTTGGCAGTTAGCTTATCACCAACTAGTGATATCTGATTCTCGTATCAAAACCAAGTCAGCTCAGGTAAAAAACATTTCCTATCGTCAATTAGGGTCTAACTTCTTAGACTGTTTGAATGACTGGCTCAATTCTGGGTCTCGTGAGTGGCAAAAAATTCGGGATGGATTGCAGAGAAATTTGAATGATACTGATGAAATTGAAGTCATCATTCAAACTAATGATAGTTTACTGCGGCAATTCCCCTGGCATCTGTGGGACTTCTTTGAGTATTACTCATTAGCCGAAGTGTCCTTGAGTACCTCGGAGTATAAAATCCTGAAAAGATCATTTAGACAAAAATCTAATGCCAAAGTTAATATTTTAGCAATTCTTGGCAATAGCCAAGGAATCGATATTGCCAAAGATAGGAGTTTTTTAGAGCAATTATCAGAGCAAGCCGAACTCGAATTTTTAGTAGAACCGAAACTGGAAGAGTTAAATGATAAGCTTTGGGAAAAGGGATGGGATATCCTTTTTTTTGCAGGTCATAGCTCCAGTGAAGAAAAAGGGGAAATTCTGCTTAATCAAACAGACACGATTACGCTCGCGCAATTAAGATATGCCTTAAAACAAGCAATTGGCAGTGGCTTGCGCTTGGCAATTTTTAATTCCTGTGATGGCTTGGGTTTAGCCAAAGAACTTGAAGATTTACATATTGGGCAAGTTATTGTCATGCGAGAGCCAGTACCAGACGTGGTAGCTCAAGCTTTTTTAAGCTACTTTCTCACCGCTTTTTCGAGTGGGAAGTCTTTGTATGCTTCAGTACGAGAAGCACGAGAACGGTTGCAAAGGTTAGAGAGCCAATATCCCTATGCGACTTGGTTACCAGTAATCTGCCAAAATCCTGCTGAAGTTTCTCCGACTTGGCAAGATTTGCGTGGTCTATTCAATAGAGATTTTATCCCCAATTTAGCTAATACTAACTCGCCGTCAAACTTAGTAAATAATAACGATCAAGAAGCAATTAGCCACCCACAACTGGATGTAAATCAGCAGGAAGAAGATAATCGCCCATCCAGCAAAAAACGCTTCCGTTTCGTGCTGGTAGCAACTGGGATTGTAACAGCAATGATTCTGGGATTGCGCTATTTAGGGATGCTACAAGCTCTAGAGTTAAAGGCATTCGACCAGCTCATGCGACTGCGCCCAGATGAACCGCAAGACTCGCGCCTTTTGGTCGTTACTATCACTGAAAATGATTTTCATCTGCCAGAGCAGAAGTCAAGAAAAGGGTCGCTATCGGATTTGGCACTAGCTCAACTTTTGGAAAAACTCGCACAGTTCAAACCGCGTGCGATCGGCTTAGATATTTATCGCGATGACCCCATAGAACCCAACTATAAAGATTTAGCCACTCGCCTGAAAAACGATGATAGTTTTTTTGTAGTTTGCAAAGTTAGCGAGGCGAACCATCCTGGCATTTCACCTCCTCCGGATGTCCCAATCGAACGTCTTGGCTTTAGTGATGTGGTTACGGACTCAGATGGCATCCTGCGCCGTCACCTCTTAGCCATGAAACCAGCGCCCTCATCTCCTTGTACAGCCTCCTACGCCCTCAGCGCCCAACTCGCATTCTATTACTTAGAGGCGGAGGGCATTTCTGCCAAGTACGCCCCAACCGGGGATTTACAGATAGGTCAGGTTGTCTTCAAGCGTTTGTTCCCACACATGGGCGGGTATCAAAAGGTGGATGCGTGGGGCTATCAAATCTTACTCAATTACCGTTCCTACCGCTCTCCTCTAGAAATTGCTCCCACAGTTACACTAGCAGACGTTCTCAATGGTAAAGTCAAGCCGGATCAGGTGAAGGATCGGATTGTCCTCATCGGCGTTACTGCCCCAAGCGCTCACGATTATCTTCCCACCCCTTACAGTCCTCAGCAGGGTTTTTACCAGGAAATGCCAGGAGTAATTATTCACGCACAAATGGTGAGTCAGATCCTAAGTGCGGTCAAAGATGGGCGACCCTTATTATCCGTTTGGCCTTTTTGGGGCGAAAGCCTCTGGATCTGGGGCTGGTCTGTAGTGGGAGGCATCCTCGTCTGGCGCTGCCGGAAGGGAAGCCATCGGGTTGTGTGGGGAGTAGTTGCACTGGGAAGTTTGTGCGGTCTTTGCTTTGGTTTGTTTCGGCAAAGCAGTTGTTGGATACCCCTTGTCCCATCAGCTTTGGCTTTAGTTTTCACTGGTGGCACTGTGGTACTTTATACTGCCAGCCAAGAAAAGCGACAGCAGCATACATCAATAAATTTGGAATATGAGTAAGATGAAGTTACCTGTTCAAACGATTGGACTTGCCGCGCTTTTTCTAGTATTATGCAGTCTCACAAAATTACAGGCACGGCCTGTCAGCAGCTTACTACTGGGTCAATACCCAATTTTAAACCGTAGCGGACAATTAAATGAACCATTGATATTCGCCGCACCGCCTCTACCGGATGGTATTGGGGAACCGACCCGGCGCTCAGAGGCCGGAAGCCGTGGTTGTGAGGATGAGAGCAAACAGTCCGCTGCTTCTGAGAAAAAGCTGCTCACTGCCTTGGTTCCAGTTTATCCAGACTATCAGCCTTCGCCAGATTATCCACCTGCCGAATTAGTATTAGGAACAACAACCGCTTTTTATCCTACCTTCTGGTTTTATATTCCTTATCAGCCCCCTTTTACTGGAGAGTTTGTGTTGCAAGACAAAGAGGGGAACTTGGTTTACAAAACCAATGTGATGCTGCCTGAAACACCAGGAGTTATCAGTTTTTCCCTCCCGTCCACAGAACCACCCCTAAAAATTGGCGAACGGTATCATTGGTATTTCAAAATTTACTGTAGGTCGGAACCACCACCTAGTTTTGTAGATGGGTGGCTCCAAATAGTTTCGCTCAACCCCGACCTTAAAAGCCAGATAGAGAAAGCCACCCTCCCGGAGCAAGTGGCTCTTTATGCGATCAATGGTATTTGGTATGAAGCGTTGACCGCTGCCGCTGAACTTCGCCGCACCGACCCAAATGATACAAATTGGACTGCCCTGTTGCAAGCTGTTGGTTTGGACAATTTTGCAAAAGAACCAATGGTAGAGTGCTGTAAACCTGTAATGAGATAAGGTGGCTTTGAGGCGTGTTACGAACACACTAAAAAGTGCTATTTTAGGCAAAGTTATTTATTTGGCACTTAGTAATACCAATTGGGTTTGACTTTGGCACAAATGAGCTAAATCTATCCCAGGAGTAGCTGAAACAATTGTGTCATTCTTATACTCGATTGGTATAACACTTTGGTTAGTTTTCACCCTACTTGGCTGTACTCCGTCTATAGGGAATAGACATCTTGCAAAAGTCGC
>DNGI01000132.1 GCA_003486645.1 Cyanobacteria bacterium UBA11370
ACAAACAACAAACAACAAACACTCAAGCTGCTTCTTGTTTCTGAACAAGCTGATGTAAATAAGCGGCTGTATTTTCTACCCCGTTAAAGTCAAAAGAAATACTATGTGGCTTTTTGCTAAGACAGGTAATAACTTTCTTGGCAAACTGAATAGGTTGTAAATCATCAGGCTGAAGAACATCCACAACCCCTAACTGTCCTAACTTTTCAGCGCGAATTGTTTGCTCTTGATCGTTATTTCCAGTGAAGGGTAAAAGTAGCGATCGCACACCTGTCCTCAGAATATTCATGGTGGTGTTGTAGCCTGACATACTAATCGACAAATCAGCCTGTTTCATGTAAGTTAAAAGCTGAGGTGTGTAGCGTTCAACTGTGATATTCGTTTGATTGACGGCTAAGTTTTGGAGTTTAACAAACACATCCTCCGGGATAAAGGGTCCAGTAAACATTTGAATATGGTGGGGTAATTTTTTCTTGAGAATTGGAGCCGTTTTTACCACACATTCGAGTAATTCATGTCCGAATCTACCGCCGCCAACCGTCGCTAAAATTATTGGTTTTTGACTCTCGCTAACCTCTGGAAGTGGCTGTGCCACATAACCTGTATAATGCACGTCACAACTTAAATCATCAAGGCGAGAAAAGCTTTCTTCTAATTTAACAAAAACTGGATCGCCATGAATCAGTAACAGATCAAAGTATTGATTCATTAATCGACAAATTTTCTCTTCATGACGAGCTTGATTTTGCTTAGTTACTACTATATCCCGCAGGCTACAAACAACTTTTGTTTCTAATACTTTCGCTTGCTCTAATAACGGAATTAACTCAAAGGAGAAGCGCCGTCTACCAAAGGGAAATAGCTCAATGATTAAAATATCGGGTTGAAATTGATCAAACACATTTAATAATTGATTCCGGCGCAGGATTTGAGCTTGTTCTAAATTGAGTGAACTATCTACAACCTCAAGTTCTTGGAATTCAGAATCGGTTTTAATCGCAGGAATATTAACCACTTGAACCGAAGAGGGTATTTCAAAGCCTTCTATAACTTCACCCCCGTTAATAAAACAAATCTGGAAATTTGAACTTAGCCCCCGGACAATTTCCATACTGCGAACAAGATGTCCCATTCCCAGAATATGTTGGCAATAAAACATTACTTTTTTCATTGATTTACGCCTTTATTCATTAGGTATTTGGAAAAAATATGACCTCTAATTATTGAATTAGAGTATTTTAATTAAGCACGATGAGTAGAAAGAATGTGAGGAAATGCAACGGGTTTCTTGGACACCAACCTAGTCGCTGAACTATGCAGCAAGGTGAAAATATCTTCTGCAATTCTCGGTAGTGCATCTAAATCTAAGCGAGACACAGGGGGAAGGTGATTAGGCTTACTACTAAGCTGATCTAAGACAGCATTGAGTAAATTTTCAGAGGTGAGATAATCCGGATGAATCGTTTTAAATAAACCCAGATTCGCCATACGTTCAGCTCGAATCCATTGCTCTTGCACGGGTTCAATCCGAGGAACAATCACCGCTCGTTTACTGAGAGAAAGAATTTCACAAATTGTATTGTAACCCCCCATAGAAACAATCGCGTCAGCCGCATCCATATAGCTGGTTATATCATCACTAAATTCGCAAATTTTTACCTTGGGGTACTGTTCTCCCTTGCGATATAACTTCTGTCTGTGAAATAAGGGCATTTCCGGACCAGAAATAATCAAACTCTTGATAGAATGTTGGGAGGGTAAGTGAGATAACCCAGTTAGGTAGGTATCGATTAAACGGTAGCCATCACCCCCCCCACCAGGAGTAACTAAAACTAGGTGTTCATCGGGTTTAATTTGCAGTTCCTGACGCAGAAGACGACGAGATTTATGCCCATAATCTCGGCGGATATATCCACAAAAATGAGATTTATGACAAACAGAGGGTGGAAATTGATATTCTTGAGTTACATCGAATACCTCTGACATACCGACAATTAAAACCCGGTCGTAATGCCATTGCAGTGCATCATAATAACCGTACTTATGCCATTCTCCAATCGTAATTTCAGGACTATCCAGGATATCTCGCAGCAGCAGCACAAGTTTGGTTTCAGGAAGACGAGTTTTCAAGTAGTCTAACGTCGGTTTTAACTCCCCTTGCAATCCGTAAGGCTTTTTATCCACTAACAGCAAATCCGGCTTAAAATTAACGACTGCTGTTTTAATTAAGTCAGAACGTAGCTTGGACAATTCATCAGTCCCTGTACTCAGATATTTGGCTGAGATTTCACCCGATTCATTGCGTCCGATGCAGGGAAGTTTGATATAACTCACATCTTGCACCAGTCGCAATAAGCCTGTAAAAGCTAGGTTTTTGGTGATTACGTTAACGAGAAATCAAGGGTTGTAGCGCTTTGTTGAGAATGGTGCAAGATCTCAGATATAATCGAGTCTCTGGGGTATCCGAAAGCTGTGCATGACAGGGGAGCCGGATATCACTAAGATGGAAAGTTCAGGTATGGCATTAAGCAAGTAATTACAAATCGCTAGCATCCGGCGGATGTTCCCAAGACCGAATGAATCGTGAGAGTAGACCATCAGTCTCATTGTTTAATGTCTCCAAATACGTTTTATTCCGACAGCCAGCTCTTCATTTAGTTGTAATAGTTCTAGTTTCTCTAGCCTTGATTAAGGATTCGTGAAGCGATTTTGAACGAACATGAAAGATAGATGAGAAAACTCTCATGAAAATTTCTCATCGTTGTAGGCGATCGCACCTGATATTAGTAACGTCTCTGAGATCCCCGACTTCTTATAGCGGTTTTCAGGTTCATGAGGTACAAATTCCTAGGTTTTGGGGAGTGGGGAGTGGGGAGTGGGGAGTGGGGAAGAAAATTAAGATACCTCACCTATTTGAGGAAGGCTATAGAGAAATCAGAGATCTTGGTATGAAGTTTATTTAATTCTTATCTAAGTGAGTATAGATCCGAGCCAAAAGATCTTTGAATTGAAAGGGTTTACTCACAAAATCATTCGCTCCACCTTGCACTCCCGCCACCTTGTTACTAGCCTCGTCACAAGCGCTCACTATAATAATAGGTAACTCTTTTCCTTGACTACGCAACGCCTTTAACACCGCCCAACCATCTTGACCCGGAAGACCTAAATCTAAGAGTAGCAGGTCAAAACTTTCAGCTAAAGCCATCGAAACCGCTTGATCGCCATCCGGTGCGATCGCGGTTGTAAACCCATTCTTTCGCAGACCCTTCTCGATAAATGAAGCAATGCGAGATTCGTCTTCGGCAATCAGAATGCGGTTCATGGGACAATAGGTATAGGGCTACTAATAGTAATGTATTCCCTTACCCTCACAACTGTTTGTGAAATTTTAATGAAGTTTTTATGAGAGTTTTCTTAGGCTTGGAAGCGATAACCCATACCTCGGACTGTTTCAATTAACTTACCGCCTAACTTCTTACGCAAGTAACCGATATACACATCCACAATATTAGAACCAGGGTCGTAATCATACCCCCAAACATGATTTAAGAGTTGTTCCCGGCTCATCACTTGGCCGCGATGGCGTAGTAAAATTTCTGTGAGCGTAAATTCCCTAGCTGATAACTCTACCAACTCACCATTGACTCGAACCCGACGAGTGCGTAAGTCTAGCATCACATTCCCCACCATCAGTACCGTTTCCTCTTTCCCTTTCGGTAAGTGACTCTTACGCAACTGTAACCGTACCCGCGCCAACAACTCTTCAAACCGAAACGGTTTGGTCATATAATCATCTGCACCGCCTTCCAGTCCCGCCACTTTATCGCTAATATCATCACGAGCGGTCAGAATAATAATGGGCAACTGTTCCCCCTGACCTCGTAACTCCTCCAACACCTGCAACCCATCCTTCCCCGGAAGTCCTAAATCTAAGATTAACAGGTCAAAATCGTTACTTTGAGCCATCGCCAAGGCTTCTGGAGCATCTGGTGCTACCACGGTGGTAAACCCATTTGCTCGTAACCCCTTCTCTAAGAACGAGGCGATGCGGAATTCATCTTCAGCGATTAGAATTCGATTCATCTGACAGGATGTTCTGTGTAAGTTCTAAAGGAAGAATAATTGTAAATTGAGAGCCAACATTGAGCTGACTCTGGAGTTGTACCGTACCACCATGAGCGATAGCGATCGCTTTTACTATCGCTAATCCCAAACCCGCTCCCTCAGAACGGCGGCGGCTATTCGGGAGTCTAGCGAAACGCTCAAAAATCCGCTGTTGATCAGCCGGAGCAATGCCTTTTCCGGTATCACGCACCCAGAAGTACACAAAACGCCTATTAATCTTTGATCCTAGAGCAATTAGCTGCCTTTGAGTTGTATGCTGAGTCGCATTTTGGGCTAAATTCATGATCGCTTGGGTGAGCCGCTGACGGTCAGCCACAATCAAACCCGAACCGATATAATCAAGTTGCCAATCTCGTTCAGCGAGTGCTTTCACCTTGGCGAACAGTTCCTCGGTGAATGAACCCACTTCTACTGTTTCCGGTTGTAAAAAATCCCATCGCTCTGCTTTCGCCAGTAAAATTAGGTCATTGACCAATCGACTCATCCGGTCTAATTCATCCATGACCAATTCCAGCGTTTCTTGCTGTTCTTGGGGGTCATCGCCTAACAATTCCAAATGACCTCGGATAATCGTTATCGGTGTTCGGAGTTCATGACCCGCATCATTAATTAAATTCCGTTGGCTCGTAAACGCGGCTTCCAAACGATCTAACATTTGATTAAACGTCGTCGTCAACTCCGCAATTTCCCCTCCTCCCTCTACAGAAATACGTTGAGTTAAATCCGTTTCTGTAATTGAACGCGCCGTTTCTGTCAGCAAGCGTAGAGGCGCAAGTACCCGTCCTGCTGCTCCCCAGGCGAGTAGGGACGCAAAAACCATGACCGCTAGTGTTACCTGGATCACGACTAAAACGGCTTCATCGACTTCCTCTCGTTCCCCACTTGTAACGTGAGCGACTACAAATAGTCCCACAGTTTTGCCTCTAATCTTGACGGGTTCAACACAGTAGAGGATAGTACCCACTGATGTTTCCTTCCGACCTCGTTGAGGTTCAGTGAGTCTAGTCCATTGCTGAACGAGGGGGGAATTCGGTTGTAAAGGGTCTGGTAGTGCTTTAGGACTGGATTTGTAAAATTGACCGTTAACAAAGGTCAGTAAAAACTCATCATCATTGGGAATATTGCGGGACAGGAAAACCTTCAATAAAGCCGCAACATCTTCTCCAAACGGCTGACCTGTTGTGGGGTTAATTCCCTGTTCTAGTAATTTGTGAAACTCTTGTACTTCCTGCGCTAGAGAGCTTTCTACCCGCTGTTCGACACGCTCAAACAAAACTTGACGGATGATCCCAATAGAGGCTGCTGTAAAGCAAGCCATCAGGATAACATACCAAGCCAAGATGCGGGTTCGAGCTTCCCAAAAAATACTCCGCCACCGATGAAACCCCTTAGTTTTAGTCACTTCAGGATTTTGATGGCTGTTCGCTGAAGCAATTTTTGCACCTACTTTGGTCACGGTTCGTTATCTACGATTGCCTTAGCTAACTAGAAAACGGACGGTGAGTGGATTATTAAGTTCCTTAACGAAATGTAACCATTACATTCAAGCCGCTCCAAACTCAGTTTGTAAGGCTTCATCATTATCATCTGCGATGGTGGCGACGACCGTAATCGCACGCGAAATTTCTCCCGGTGACAGTTCCGCTACCGTCCGCGACGATAACACCACCACTTGATCCTCAACAATGCCAAAACGAGATTCAAAGGTATCAGACCAGTTCATTTCCAGAAGCTTACGCATCAACTGCGCTTCATTTTTAGCCGGAAGACCAAGTACGGAAGACCAAACCGTAAAGGTATCCTCATCAGTCGCACCTGTCAGTTCCACAAAGACTTCAACGCTACCATACTTAAACTTCCACAGGTAGCCTTCTTGATTACGACTTACCATCGCACTATCTTCTTCTGCCAAACTGGAAATCACCGTTTCAATAATCTCCGCATGGTTAACGGTAGTTACATCTTCGATTAACTCAGTAGAGACTATCTCTTCTGTTGACAAGCCTTCGGTGGAAACCGTTTCCAGATTTGGCTTTTGGATCGTCATAGAAGTTCCTCCGGACTCATCGTGGGGTTTACCTAAGACTTAGTATCGCCTCTGGACACCCTTGTTGTGCATCTTTAGGTTATCACTCCCGGTTCACCCATTTTTAGGGGAGTTCGGAAAATCAGACATATAGCAATTTGCGCTCGAATGAGGTACACCAAGAATCCCCCCTTGTCCCCCTTGTCCCCCTTGTCTCAATCAGGGATAGGGATAAATGTACCTCATCCAAATGAAAACTGCTGTAAAATCTGTTGACTCGGTGGATCGTTCTTTGAGTGCATCAAATTACTATCACAGGATAGAGGATAGTAGCACCTTATTCTTCATACAGTAGAGGGAACGTTCATCCACGACCCAAAGAAATCACGCAAAACCTATGGCAGTCACAACAACCCGCCAGTGGTTAAAACCACTGTCTCATAGCTCAAGTCGGTTGAAACTCACATCTTGCACCAGTCGCAATAAGCCTGTAAAAGCTAGGTTTTTGGTGATTACGTTAACGAGAAATCAAGGGTTGTAGCGCTTTGTTGAGAATGGTGCAAGATCTCAG